>DASQLJ010000622.1:0-2056 GCA_035630095.1 Longimicrobium sp. | reverse complement strand
ACATGGCGCACGGGCACTTCCCCGTGCCGCCCCCCGCGGTGCTCAAGTTGTTGCGGGGCATCCCGGTAGCGGACCCTGACCTGCAGGGCGAGTGTACCACGCCGACCGGTGCCGCACTGGTGGCCGCCCTCTCGGGCGGCGCCCCCGCTCCCGCGACGTTCACCCCCATCGCCAACGGCTTCGGGGCGGGGACGCGCGACCCGCAGGACCGCCCCAACTGCCTGCGCCTGGTGCTGATCGAGCCGCGGAAGCCCACGGCCGGGACCGAGCGCGTGCTGGTGGTGCAGTGCGACGTGGACGACCTTCCCCCGGAGTACGTGCCGCCGCTGGTGGAGGCCGTGCTGGCCGCCGGCGCCCTGGACTGCACCGCCACCCCGGTGGCGATGAAGAAGGGGCGGCCCGGCGTGCGCGTGGAGGCGCTGGTGGCCCCGGCGGGGCTGGAGGCCGTCTCGGCGGCGCTCTTCCACGCCGGGTCGTCCATCGGGGTGCGGTACTGGGAGGCGGAGAGGATCGTCCTGCCGCGCCGCGTGGAGACGGTGAGCTGGCGCGGGGAGGAGATCCGCGTGAAGCGCTCGGCGCTCCCCGGCGGGGGCGAGCGGGCCAAGCCGGAGTTCGAGGACGTGGCGCGGGCCGCGGCGCGGCTGGGGATCACCCCGCTGGCCGCCTACCGGGCCATGCTGTCGGAGGGCGTCGCCGCGGAGACCGGCGCGGCGTCCTGAGCCGGTGCTCTCCCGCCCGCGCGGGCGGAGCCACACCACCCTTACGGAGGAAGCAATGAAGATCGATCGTGGGCTGGCGCTGGCCATGCTCCTGTCGACGGCCGCCACGGCGCTGGCCGGCACCGACGCCGAAGCCCAGCGCGGGCGCGGCCGCGGGAACAGCGGGACGCAGTCGCTCCCGGCGGTGGGGTGCCCCAACGCCGCGCGCAGCGACGCCGCCGGCACGGCGCAGGGGACGCTGAACCGCACCATCATCCCCAACCTGAGCCAGGCCGACAAGGAGACGGCGTTCAACACCGCCATCCAGCAGGCCGAGGCCGGCGCGGCCGCCGAGCCCACCAACCCCTACTTCCCCTACATCGCCGCGCAGGCGCACATGGGGCTGGGGCACACGGACGCGGCGGTGGCGGCCTACCGCAAGGCGGGCGAGCTCTGCCCCGAGATGCTGGCCAGCACGGTGACCGAGCTCTACAACCAGGGGCTGGCGAAGTTCACCGCCAACGACACCACCGGCGCGCTGGCGCTCTGGCAGGGCGTGGTGGACCTGGACAGCACCCGCACCGACGCCACCTTCAACCTGGGCGTGCTGTACGGCACCCGCGGCGACCAGGTGCGCTCCGCCGCCGCCTTCCGCCGCGTGGCCACCGCGCCGACGGCCGAGGGCGACAGCGCCGCCGCCGACCGCCGCACCACGGCGCTCAGCGCGGTCCTCTCGTCGGGCGCCACGCTCTTCGGGCAGAACAAGTTCCGCGAGGCGGCGGAGATCTTCTCCTTCGTGCACGACCAGGACCCCAACAGCCGCGACGCCTGGTACAACCACTCGCTGGCCCTGTACAAGGTGGAGGACTGGACCGCGCTGATCCCCGTGGCCACGCGCCTGGTGTCGATCGACCCGCTCAACTACAACGCGCAGATCATCCTATTCAACGCGTACAAGGGGATCTCCGAGGCCAGCAAGGCGCGCGGCGACACCGCCACCGAGAAGCGCAACCGCGACCTGGCGCTGCGCACGCTGGAGGGCGCCGACGCGCTCCCCGTGCAGATCGACGGGATCACCATCACCAACGGCCAGATCTCGGGGACGGTGACCGGCGGCACCGCGGCGACCGGCTCCCCCGTGGCGCTGGAGTTCACGCTGTACAACGGCGCGCAGGTGATCGGCACCGAGACGGTGCGGATCACCGCGCCGGCCAAGGGCGTCAACGCGCAGTTCGGCCCGCTGGGCACCGCCAACGCGGACGCCCGCGTCACGGGCTGGAAGTACCGCATCGTCCGCTGATCGGCTTCGGCTGATCGGATCTCGGCGGATCGGATTACGGCGGATCGGATCCGGATCG
>DASQLJ010000621.1:0-7333 GCA_035630095.1 Longimicrobium sp. | reverse complement strand
GGGGGGGCCGCCGCGGCACTGCGCCGACGTCGGTTTCGAGCGCCAACGATCGCTCTCGCCTCCAGCCTCTCCGTCGCACGCAGGCGGGGGGTGACGTACATCGGCCTCGGCCATCATCCGCTGACAGCGAGCGGCTACGGCGCTAACTTCCTGTCGCGCCCTGACATCGTTCCAACACGCACCGTCGCACGCCGATGCCGCAGTCCCGCCGCCGTTTCCTGCGCAACCTGGGCCTTTCCGCCGCCGCGCTGATGCTGCCGAACCGCCTCGAGGCCGACGTCCTCGCCGCACACGAGCCGACCACCGCCGACCGCGAGCGGCTGGCGTCGTGGCTGCGTACGCTCCGCCGCGAACGGGTGGCGGGGGCGCGGGCGCCGCTCGGCCGTGCCGTCGCGCGGGTGGGCGAGCTGGCGCTGGGGACGCCGTACCGCGCCAACACGCTGGAGGAGTACATCGTGGCCGGCGGCTCGCCGCGCACCGAGCCGGCGATCTGCTACCTCACCGTGTTCGACTGCGTGACGCTGGTCGAGTCTGCCCAGGCCGTGGCGAGGACGGCGGCGAAGCCGGGGGCGGGGTGGGACGATTTCCAGCGCGAGATGGAGCGGATGCGCTACCGCGAAGGCGTGCGCGCGGGCTACACCAGCCGCCTCCACTACTTCAGCGAGTGGATCGCCGACAACGCCCGCCGCGGGCTGGTGCGCGACATCGGCACGGAGCTGGGCGCGCTGGAAGACGCGCGGCCGCTCCGCTTCATGTCCACCCACCGGAGCGCCTACGCCGCGCTCAGGGACGACGCCGCGTACGACGCGATCGTGCAGATGGAGCACCGGCTGGACGCCTCGCCGCGGCACCTCATCCCCATCGACCGCATCCCCGCGGCCATGTCGGGCATCCAGACCGGCGACGTGCTCGCCTTCGCCACCTCGATCGAAGGCCTCGACGCGTCGCACACGGGGCTGGCGTACCGCGACCGGGCCGGCGTGCTCCGCGTGCTGCACGCCCCCCTCTCCGGCGGCGTGGTCACCATCAGCCGCGGCGACCTGCACGCCTACGTCGCCGGCATCCGCCGCTCAACGGGGATCCTCGTCGCGCGGCCGGCATAGCGGACCTCGCCGGCGGACCTGCTGCCGGAGATTCGGCCAGCTTCGAAGATCCAGCCCAACGCGTCATCCCGGGCCCCACGCCCGGGATGACGCGTTGCTTTCTGTCCCGATCGAAGGGACGAGACCGGCGTAGGCGCGCGTGGTGGCGGGAAAAAAGATTCTTGCGTCGGCGGCGCGTGGACGGTATCAACCTGTACGGCGGGCGCCATGTGTTTACGCGGGCGGGAGATATCGTCCCGTCCAAACCGTGCGCCGCTTGCGCCCGGAGCGACGCGGACGTAATTAAATCCGGATTCCGGTACAGCCCCGTTACCCGAGAGCGGCCAAACACGCCGCCTTCCGCGCCTCCACCCCCCTCCCGCGGACGCCCACGCAGCGTTCGCAGGATCCGTCACACCCAGCAGGAGACAGCAGATGCCCCTAACCCGAATGCGCCGGCTGGCCGGCGTCGCGGCGGTTTTGTGCGCGGGCCTGTTCGCCCGGCCCGCCGCGGCGCAGGAGGCCTACACGCTGCGCGGCACCGTGACCGACGCGGCCACGCAGCGCCCGCTCAGCGACGTGAGCGTGACCCTGCGCGGCACGCAGGCGCGCACCAGCACCAACGCGCAGGGCCAGTACACGCTCACCGCGCGCGTGTCGCCCGGCGCCTACACGCTGGCCTTCTCGCAGATCGGCCGCGGGGCCGCCACCCGCGCCGTCACCCTGGGCGCCGAGCGCGCCGTGGAGGTGCCCGCCGTCACGCTCTCGGAGACGGCGCTGCAGCTCGAGGGGATCGTGGCCACCGGCACCGGCGCGCCCAGCGAGCGGCGCGAGGTGGGCAACACCGTGGCCACCGTCAGCGGCGAGGCCGTGAACCGCGCCCCCGGCGCGGTGGCGGTGGACCAGGCGCTGCAGGGGAAGATCACCGGCGCCGTGATCAGCCAGAACAACGGTCAGCCGGGCGGCGGCATCAGCATCCGCCTGCGCGGCACCAACTCGATCCTGGGCGGCGCCGAGCCGCTGATCGTGATCGACGGGGTGCTGGTGAACAACACCAGCGACGCGCTCGTGGGCCTCGGCGCCAACGCCACCCGCGGCAGCGCGGCGCTCAGCAACCGCCTCTCCGACATCCCCCCGGGCGACATCGAGCGCGTCGAGGTGCTCAAGGGCGCCGCGGCGGCCGCGCTGTACGGCTCGCGCGCCAACGCCGGCGTGATCCAGATCTTCACCCGCCGCGGCCGCACCGGCCGCCCGGCGGTGAGCTTCCGCAGCGACCTCAGCGCGTCGAGCACCGACAAGCGGCTCCCGCTGAACATGGTGCCGATCGCCAACCGCGCCGACTCGATCGCCAGCGGCGGCACCATCCGCCCCGGGCAGACCGTCCCGCGCTTCGACTACCAGGACCAACTCTTCCGCACCGGCTACGGCACCAACAACGAGCTCTCGGTGTCGGGCGGCAGCGAGGGCTCGCAGTACTACCTGTCGGGGAACTGGACCCGCACCGACGGTGTGTTCCGCGGCACCGACTACAACCGCGGCGGCATCCGCGCCCGGCTCAACCAGCGCCTCTCGAGCCTGTTCGAGGTGGGCGCCACCCTCAGCTACCTGCGCGCCAAGACCAACTTCGTCCCCGAGGGCGAGCAGACGCAGGGCGTGCTGACCTCGGTGCTGTTCACGCCGACCTACTACAACCCCGCGTTCGACGAGGGGACCAGCCGCTACCCGTATAGCCCGGTGATCGGCACCAACCCGCTGGACGTGATCAACAACTGGGTGGCCAGCACCGACGTGAACCGGTTCATGGGGAGCGCGCAGGCGACCTTCACCCCGGTCCGCGACCTGACCTTCACCTACCTCTTCGGGCTCGACCAGGGGCAGGAGCAGAACGTCTACTTCCAGCCGCCGTTCAGCACCAGCAGCGGCTTCACCGGGCTGATCCAGAACCCGGTGCGCGACGTCCGCAAGTACAACAGCGACTTCACCGCCACCTACGAGGCCGGGCTGCGCGGCGACATGCGGCTCACCTCCACCGCGGGGATGCGCTACACCAACGACCACGTGAACGTGGTGCGCGCCGCCGCCTCGGACCTCCCCCCGGGCGGGACCACGGTGATCGGCGCGGTGCAGACCGCCTCGCAGGGGATCACCGAGCTGGCCACGCTGGGCGGCTTCCTGCAGGAGCGGCTCAGCATCCGCGACCGGCTCTTCCTCACCGGCGGCATCAACGTGGAAGGCTCCTCCGCCTTCGGCAGCGACGAGCGCTGGGCGCTCTTCCGCCGGCTGGCGGCGTCGTACTCGATCAGCGACGAGCCCTTCTTCCGCAACGGGCCGCTGGGCAACGTGTTCAGCACGCTGCGCCTGCGCACCGCGTGGGGCGAGACGGGCGGCCAGCCGCCCACGGAGTACGCCTCGCAGAACACCTACATCAACGTGTCGTTCGCCGGCCGCCCGGGCCTGCGCCCCAACCTGATCGCGCCGAACCCGGGGCTGAAGCCCGAGCGGCAGCGCGAGTGGGAGGGCGGCTTCGAGGCCGGGTTCCTGCGCGACCGCCTGTCGGCCGAGTTCACCTACTACGACAAGAAGACGACGGACCTGGTGCTGAGCGTGCCGCAGGCGCTCACCACGGGCTTCGGCTCGCAGTTCCAGAACGTGGGCGAGCTCGCCAACCGCGGCGTGGAGATCACGCTGAGCAGCGTGAACCTGCAGGGGAGCCGCTTCGGGTGGACCAGCCGCCTGGGCTACGCCGCCAACCGCAGCCGCATCAACAAGCTGGCGGTGGACACGCTCCTCTTCGACTACCTGAACGCGGTGGTCGTCGGGCAGCCGATCGGCGTGTTCTTCGGCGCGTACTACCCGCGCGACGGGAACGGCAACGTGATCCTGACCGGGCCGCGCAACGCGGGCGGCTTCCCCGCTCCCGTGGCCGACTCGCTCAAGATCCCCACGCGCGCCCGCGGCTTCAACGCGGCGCGGAACGACTCGTCCATCGTGCTGCGCAAGATCATCGGCGACCCGAACCCCAAGTTCACGGCGTCGCTGCTGAACAACTTCACCTTCGGCAGCACGGTGGAGCTGTCGGTGCTGCTGGACGGGCGCTTCGGCAACGACGTGGCCAACTTCACCCGGCGCAGCGGCGACTTCTTCGGCAGCTCCGAGAACCTGGCGCTCGAGTCGCAGCGCGACACCGCGCCGGGGACCTACGCCCGCAACGCCGAGCGCAACCTGCTGTACGAGGAGTTCATCGAGGACGGCTCCTTCGTGAAGCTGCGCGAGGTGGCGCTGCAGTTCCGCTTCGACCAGCCGTGGGTGCGGCGCTATACCGGCTCGCGCAACGCCACCCTGCGCCTGGCCGGCCGCAACCTGCACACCTGGACCAACTACACGGGGATGGACCCCGAGATCAACCTGTTCGCGGCGAGCACCGTGTCGCGCGGGGTAGACTTCGCCACCTCACCGATCCCGCGCACGTTCTCCGTGGGCCTGGGCTTCGACTTCTAGGAGGGATGAAATGAAGAAGCCGACCGACCGGCGCCCGCACGGCGCACCCCTGGCGCGCCTCGGCGCCGCCCTGCTCGTGGCGGCGACGGCCGCCGCCTGCTCGCTCGACAAGACCAACCCCAACGCGCCCAGCGAGGAGCAGGTCATCACCTCGGCCGACGGGATCATCACCCTGGCCGTGGGGCTGCAGGCGCAGTACGCCGACAACCTGAACCTCTTCCTGCGCGCCCCGTCGCTGGTGACCGACGAGTGGGGGACGCGGCCGGTGGCGCTGGCCGCCGACCAGTCGCTGGTGACGGGGAACCCCGACCCCACCTTCGGCGTGGTGAGCGACCCGTTCTCGGCCGGGTACCGCATCGCCCGCACCGCCGACATCCTGGTGGCCAACGCGAACGGCGTCCTCCCCACGGCGGGGCTGAAGGCGGGCGTCACCTCGCTGGCCAAGCTGTTCAAGGCCATGGCGCTGGGGAACATGACGCTGCAGTACCAGGCGCTCCCCGCCAACGCCGGCGTGGGCGCGCTGCCGCTCCCCCGCGCGCAGGTGCAGGACACGGTGATCGCGCTGCTGGAGAGCGCCCGCGCCGACATCCAGGGCGTGAGCGACGCCGACCTGGCCGGCTTCCGCAGCCGGGTGCTGGGCTCGGGGATCGACCTGCGCAACACCATCGACGCCATGCTGGCGCGGTACTACCTCTTCCGCGGCCGCTACGCCGACGCCTTCACGGCGGCGCAGCGGGTGAACCTGGGGGTGCTGTCGCAGCTCACCTTCCCCAACCCGGGGATCAACCCGATCAACAACTACTCGGCGGTGTCGCGCTACACCGGCGCGCGGAAGGTGCTGTTCACCGAGGCCGAGGCGGCCGACAAGCGCCCGGCGTACTGGGCGCTGCGCACCGCGGGCGTGCCGGGCGCGCCCGACTCGGTGTACGACTTCCGCAAGTACGGCGGGCGCAACGACGCCTACCCGCTCTACCTGCCCGACGAGATGCGGCTGATCATGGCCGAGGTCTACGCGCGGCAGGGGAACTTCCCGGCGGCGCGCACGCTGATCAACGCGGTCCGCACGCAGGCCACGGCCTCGCTCGACGAGCCGGCGGCCGGCCTCCCCGCGCTGAGCGACGCGGAGCTCGCCACCGAGGCGCAGATCCTCACCCAGATCCTGTACGAGCGTCGCTTCGAGCTCTACGCGCAGGGCCTGCGCTGGGAAGACCTGCGGCGCCTGCGCCCCTACACGCCCAAGCGCCCGACCATCGAGTTCCTGCCCTACCCGCAGACCGAGTGCGACGTGAACCCCGCCGAGCCCTGCGGCTGACGGCGGCGGGCTGACGGCTGGAGGATGAACGAAGAGGGCGCGCCGCGGTGGCGCGCCCTCTTCGTCTTCACCATCCCCGCGTCGCCGGCCTGCTCATCGATCACCAGGGATCGTTCAGGAATCGAGTGCCCTCCGTGAGAGCCGGGTCCGGCCGGAAAGCAGGACGATGCCTTTGCGAAGCGGCATCACTGGCAGATGCAGGCGCCCGTCTGGTAGGTGGGCAGGCAGACGATGCCGCAGGTGTCGTACTCGGTGTCGGGGCAGACGAAGCGGCTGGCCGGGCAGTCGATCGTCCTGCCGTGGCCGAGCACCGTTCCGGCCGCCGTGGCCGCCTTGCCCGTCGCGAAGGACTGCACGGAGAGGACGTCGAGGTTCAGCGCGATCTTTTTCATCGGCGAGAGCGCGGGTAGAGGGGGATCGGAACACGCGCGCGGCGAGGCGTCACGCGCACCGGTGAAGCTGCTCCGCTCGACTCCCGCCTCCAACGCGGATGGGGTGAACCGCCGCCTTCGCGGGACGAGCGCACCCCCGCGCGACGAGGCGATTGACGGGCAGTCGTCTGCAACGTACGCTTCGCGCTTCGCCCCTCTCCCCCGCCACGGCGCTGGACGGATGGAAGAATCGCTCACGAAGTTCGGGCTGCTCTGCTTCACCTCGCTGCTCTCGATCATCAACCCGCTGAGCGGGGCGCCGATGTACCTGGCGCTGACCGAGGGCTACACCCGCGAGCAGCGGAGCAAGACGCTGCGCGCCGGCGTGGTGACGGCGTTCGTGGTGATGGCGGTGTTCGCGCTGGTGGGCGGCGCCATCTTCCAGCTCTTCGGCATCACCATCGACGCGTTCAGGATCGCCGGCGGCGTGCTCTTCTTCGGCATCGGGATGGACATGCTCCAGGCCAAGCGCACCCGCGGCAAGGCCACCGAGGAGGAGGAGCAGGAGGGCCGCGTGCGCGAGAACATCGGCGTCACCCCGCTGGGCATCCCCATGATCACGGGTCCCGGGGCCATCACGACCGTAATGGTGCTCATGACGCAGGCGGGCACGCCCACGCGCGTGGGGATCGTGTTCGGCGCGGTGGTGCTGGTGCTGGTCATCACCTGGGCCTCGCTGAGCGCCGCGCCGCGCCTGGTGCGCTTCTTCGGCCAGACGGGGCTGAACGTGATGACGCGCGTGATGGGCCTGCTGGTGACCGTGATCGCCGTGCAGTTCATCGTCGACGGCGCCCGCCCCATCCTCGTCGACATCATCCGCGCGGCCAACCGGAAGTGAGTCACAGGTCGTCGTAACTCATACCCAATCGGGAGATTGACGGTGCATTCCTCGCGAACATGGGAGATTGTCATCCTGAGCTCGACTTTGGCCTTTCTCAGGCGGCGTAGGCGAGGGTTTCTATCAGGCACCTGAACAGAGGGGCCGGAAATTCTTCTGGTTCGCCGTCGGA
>DASQLJ010000620.1:0-3484 GCA_035630095.1 Longimicrobium sp. | reverse complement strand
CGGCCGCGTGCTCGGGGCTCCTTCGCGTCCCGGTGAGCGGCGAGGCAGTCTCGTCCGCGCTGGTGCGGCAGTTCCACCAGCGGCTCCCGGGCGTGGAGCTCACCAACCAGTATGGGCCGACGGAATCCGGCGAGGTGACCGAGTGGGCGTGCGACCCCGAGGCGGAGCGCGTCTCCATCGGCCGGGCGATCCACAACTCGGCGGTCTACGTCCTGGACCGTGCCGGCGAGCCGGCGCCCGTGGGCGCGGCGGGCGAGCTGTTCATCGGCGGGGTGGCGGTGGCGCGTGGGTACCTTGGGCGGCCGCGGCTGACGGCGGAGCGGTTCGTCCCCGATCCCTTCGGCGAGCCGGGGGCGCGGCTGTACCGCACCGGCGACCTGTGCCGGTGGCTCCCCGATGGCACGCTGGAGTACCTGGGGCGCACCGACTTCCAGGTAAAGGTGCGCGGCTTCCGCGTGGAGCCCGGCGAGATCGAGGCGCGGCTGGCCTCGCACCCCGGCGTGCGCGAGGCGGTGGTGCTCGCGCTGGACGACGGGGCCGGCGGGAAGCGGCTGGTGGCGTACTTCGTGGGCGAGGCGCTGGAGAGCGAGGCGCTGCGTGCGCACCTGTCCCAGCAGCTGCCGGAGTACATGGTTCCCGCGGCGTTCGTGCGGCTGGAGACGCTTCCGCTGACTCCCAACGGCAAGCTGGACCGCCGGGCGCTCCCCGCTCCCGACGCGGACGCCTTCGCCGCGCGCGCCTACGAGGCGCCCGTGGGGGAGGTCGAGAACGTGCTGGCCGGGATCTGGTCGGAGCTGCTGGGGGTGGAGCGGGTGAGTCGCGGCGACCACTTCTTCGCGCTGGGCGGGCACTCGCTGCTGGCGGTGCGCGTGGTCTCGCGCGTCCGCCGGGCGCTGGGCGTGGACGCCTCGCTGGGCGACCTGTTCGAGCGGCCGGTGCTGGCGGACCTCGCGCGCGGGCTGGAGACGGCCACGGCGGAGGGGACGGCGATCGTGCCCGTGGAGCGCGGCGGGCCCGTGCCGCTGTCATTCGCGCAGCAGCGGCTGTGGTTCCTGGAGCAGCTCGGGAACCTGGGCAGCACCTACCACATCCCCATGGGCCTGCGGCTGCGGGGCGATCTGGACCGCGGCGCGCTGGTGCGGTCGCTGGACCGCATCGTCGCGCGCCACGAGGCGCTGCGCACCTCCTTCCCCGTGATGGATGGCGAGCCGGTCCAGCGCATCGCCCCGGTCGAGGAGAGCGCGTTCCGGCTGGTGGAGCACGATCTCCATGCCGCGCCGGACGCGGAGGACGAGCTGCGCCGCCTGATGCGCGACGAGGCGACCGCGCCCTTCGACCTGGAGCAGGGGCCGCTGGCCCGCGGGCGCCTCGTGCGCCTGGCGGCGGACGACCACGTGCTGCTGCTGACGATGCACCACATCGTCTCCGACGGCTGGTCGGTGGGCGTGCTGTATCGCGAGCTGGGCGCGCTGTACGCCGCCTTCGTGCACGGCCAGGGAGATCCGCTCCCGCCGCTGCCGGTGCAGTACGCCGATTACGCCGTGTGGCACCGCCGCTGGGTGGAAGGGCCCGTCCTGGAGGCGCAGGCGGAGTACTGGCTCGCCACGCTGGCCGGCGCTCCCGAGCTGCTGGAGCTGCCCACCGACCACCCGCGCCCGGCAAAGCAGGACTTCGCCGGCTCGACGGTGAACGTGGAGCTCGACGAGGTGCTGACCGCGGCGCTCAAGACGCTGTCGCAGCGCCACGGGACCACGCTCTTCATGACGCTGCTCGCCGGATGGGCCACAGTGCTCTCCCGCCTCTCGGGGCAGCACGACGTCGTCGTCGGCACCCCGAGCGCCAACCGCGGCCGGAGCGAGATCGAGGGTCTGATCGGCTTCTTCGTCAACATGCTTCCGGTGCGCGTGGACCTCTCCGGCGCGCCGGCGGTGGCCGAGGCGCTGGGGCGCGTGAAAGCGCGCGCGCTGGAGGCGCAGGCCAACCAGGACATCCCGTTCGAGCAGGTGGTGGAACGGGTGCGGCCGTCGCGCAGCCTCTCGCACACCCCGCTGTTCCAGGTGATGTTCGCCTGGCAGAACGCGCCGGAGGGAAGCCCGGAGTTGCCGGAGCTGGCACTGGACCCGCTGGACCCGCTGGACCTGGCGGGCTCCGGGGGCTCGCCGCCGCAGGTGAGCGCGAAGTTCGACTTCTCGCTGGCGCTCCATGAGGATGGCGGGCGGATCGAGGGGGTGGTGGAGTACGCCACCGCCCTGTTCGAGCGGGAGACGGTGCAGCGGTACGTCGGCTACCTGCGCCGCGTGCTGGAAGGGATGGCCGCGGACGACGCCCTCCAGGCGGTGGACGCGCTCCCGCTCCTGTCGGAGACCGAGCGGCGTCTGCTGGTGGAAGCGTGGGGCCGGACGGAGGCCGCATCCCCGCCGGAAGGGTGCATCCACGAGCTGTTCGAGGCGCAGGCCCGGCGGACGCCGGAGGCCGTGGCCGTGGTCCACGGCGACGAGGCGCTGACGTACGCGGAACTGGACGCGCGCGCCAACCGGCTGGCGCGCCGCCTGGTGGCGCTGGGGGCCGGGCCGGAGGTCCGCGTCGGGATCTGCCTGGAGCGCTCGGCCGGGATGGTGGTGGCGCTGCTGGCCGCGCTCAAGGCCGGCGGCGTCTACGTGCCGCTGGACCTCGCCTATCCGGCCGACCGGCTAGCGTACATGCTGGCCGACTCCGGCGCTCGCGTCCTGGTGACGCAGGCCTCGCTCAGCGCCCTGCTCCCGGCGGAGGGTGTGCGGACGGTGCTGGTGGACGCGGACGCAGCGGAGGTCGCGGCGGAGCCGGACGCGGCGCCGCGGACGGCGGTCGCACCGGAGAACGCGGCGTACGTCATCTACACGTCCGGCTCGACCGGCCGTCCCAAGGGCGTGGTGGTCACGCACGGGAACGCGGCGAACCTCCTGCCGCGCGCGGTGCGGACCCTCGGCGCCGCGCCGGGGACCGCCGTGCTCCAGGCTACGTCCACGAGCTTCGACGCCTCGCTGCTGGAGGTGTTCGTGGCGCTCCTCTCCGGGGCGGCGCTGCACCTGGCCGACCGCGAGGTGGTGCTGGCGCCGGAGCGGCTGGCGGCGCTGCTGCGGGAGCGGGAGGTGGGCGTGTGGGTGAGCACCCCCGCCCTGCTGGGGAGCCTGCTGGAGACGGACTTCCCGGCGCTGCGCACGATCAGCACGGGCGGGGAGCGCTGTTCCGCGGAGACGGCGGCGCGGTGGTCGCGCGGGCGGCGGCTGCTGAACATGTACGGGCCGACGGAGACGACGATCTACACCACCGCGCACGAGTGCGCGCCGGGGGGGGTGGAGGCGCCGCCGATCGGGCGGCCGGTGGAGGGGACGCGCGCCTACGTGCTGGACGCGTGGGGGGAGCCCGCGCCGGTGGGCGTGGCGGGGGAACTGTACGTGGGTGGCGCGGGGGTGGCGCGCGGGTACCTGGAGCGGTCGGCGCTGAC
>DASQLJ010000619.1:0-2909 GCA_035630095.1 Longimicrobium sp. | reverse complement strand
CTGCATTGCGTTTGGCAGATGGCATCAATCCAGAGCGATATCCAGCCCAGAGATCGCACGCATGCGGTGAGATCGCTTCCTGGCACGCACGGGCCCGGCGCATGCTGGAAGCGCGCAGATTGGCTCGGGACTGCCATCCCGCCGACGCTCTCAAGAGTTACACTGAGATCTTGCGCCAGCATGGCACTCCGCCGCGCACGCGGCGGAGTGCCATGAAATCCTTGGGTTACATCGGCCGGTGAAGCGTAGCAAGGCCGTTCGCCACACAAGGATTTCGGCGCCGCCGTCCACCCACCGTGGATCACGCCGTGGGTGTGCGAATGCGATTACGCACGGGGAGAAGCACCCGCGCAACTCCGCGTTTTCGCATCCGAGACGAAGACGAATGTGAGTGCGCCAGTGCGTAGGCCTCAATGACCGCACTCGCGCACCTGTCCAGCCCACCGAGGATCGAGCAACCCCATGCCCCCGCGCAACTTGCCCGCCCGCCCGAAATCCGTTAGAATCCTCCCTCTTCTTTAACGCCAGTATTCCGCACCGCGGGCGCTTTCCCTGCGTCCCGCCGTTTCATTCCACGTTCCTGTGAGGATGCCCATGATGCGTTTCCGCTCCACGGCGCCGCTCGCCCTGGCCGCCCTGCTCGCGCTCGCCGCCTGCTCCGACGACGCCCAGGCTCCGATGGCGCCGCCGGCCGAACGATTGGTCGTGCGCGACGCCACCGGCAAGCCGATCCCCACGCGTGCCGAGGAGCGCCCGGGCACCTTCGCCGACATGCCCAACGACGCGCTCTGGCCGCACATCGCCGCCTCCAACGGCGTCGCCGCGGTGGGGCTGCGCGCGCCGGGCGCGCCGCGCGGGGTGTGGAAGGGCACGATCCTGATCGGCGCGGGGGCGCGGGCCGAGGCGCAGCGCGCGGTGCTGGCGCAGCGCGGCGTGACGCTGATCCGCAGCGACGAGCTGATGCCGGTGGTGAAGGTGAAGCTGGACGGGCCCGAGGCGCTGCAGGCCGTGCGCCGGCTGGGCTTCGTGGACTACGTGGAGCCGATGGTGGCCGTGGGCGACATCAACAGCCACGCCGGCGTGGGCGGGTGCGGCTGGGGGAGCACCTGGACGGGCGACCGGCAGTACACCGCCTCGGGCGACGTCTACTCGCAGAAGCTCACCGCCATGAACGTCCCCGCGGCGTGGACGCTCTCCAGCGGCGCCGGCGTGACGATCGGCCTGATCGACACCGGGCTGGCGTCCACGCAGGGGCAGTTCATGAGCACCTTCAACTCGGGCGAGAGCAGCGGGCGCACGCTGCGGCTGATGTACGTGACGCCCAGCTTCAGCTCGGCGTACGACGAGTGCGGCCACGGCACGCGGATGGCCGGCATCATCGCCGCCCCGCGCGACGGCAGCAGCGTGGGCGGCATCGCCTACCGCAGCAACCTGGTGAGCGTGCGCCACGCCAACGGCGTGGCCGCCGTCTCCAGCAGCGACGCCGCGGCCAGCGTGCGCGGCGCCGCGCAGAACGGCTCGCAGGTGGTGGTGATGGCGTGGGAGAGCCTGAACTGGTGGTGGCAGGTGAGCGACGAGATCGAGTACTGGCACTACGGCCGGCCGATCCTGTTCGTGGCCGCGGCGGGCACCTCGGGGTGCGGCGACGGCATCCTGGACAGCAACGTGGTGTTCCCGGCCGACATGCCCGAGGTGATGGCCGTCACCGGCATCACCTACCCCGGCGGCGGCGTGCCCTGCGGCATCCACCGCGGCAGCGACGTGGAGGTCACCGCGTACCTCGACATCCCCAGCACCGGCCGCTACACCGGCGACGTGGTGGGGATGGGCGGCAGCTCCAACGCCACCGCCGTGGTGGGCTCGATCGCCGCGCTCACCTGGAGCCGCAACCCCGGCCTCACCCGCGACCAGCTCCGCGCCCGCCTGCAGCAGAGCGGCGCGAACTACCCCAGCCGGCACTCCGAGCAGGGCTACGGGCTGGTGAACGCGCTCAAGGCCGTCCGCGGCTACTGATCGGGTCCAGCGTGAAAACACGGCCCCGGGGCGTCTCGCACGCTCCGGGGCCGTGTCGTATCCGTCGATCCACTCATGCGGAGCCCGAAAAGCCAGTGCCCTGGCCGTCGACGGAACGAACGGTACGGGCGTGTCCCTCCGCTGCGCTCCGGGCCGGGCTTCGCGCGCCGTAGGCAACGATACCGCCGTTGCCAACGGCGCCGAGCCGCCGGCGCGCCATGGCCTCGCTCGCTCCGGCGACGACAGAGTGGGCGCGCCGGCGTCTCGGCCCTCCGGGCGCGAATCCCTCACGCAATGCCCTCGCGGAACGAAGCTCGTGCGGTCCCTATCATCCCCTCGACACCGCGCCCTCTCCGGCGCGGGGAGAGGGCCGGGGCCGCGGAATCGCCGACCGTTCAACGCCACGACTCACCGTCGGCGGTTCGGTCGCGGCTCCCGGCGATCACACCGGCGAGAGCTCGGCCAGCGCGCGCTCGCGGTTGGCGGAGCGGCTGGGCTTGCCCGACGAGCTCTTGATCAGCCACCGCGGCTCCGCCAGGTACACCTTCGACACGGTGACGTCGGCGCGGGCGGCGGCTTCCAGCACGGCCAGCTTCAGCGCCTTCCGCTCGGCCGCGCCGGTCGCGGCCGTCTCGGCCACCACGCACACGCGCTCGGTGCCCGCCTCGCCGTCCTCCGCGCCGAACGCCACGACGCGGCCGGGGAGGATGCCGGGGACGGCGCCCACGGCGTCCTCCACGTCCTCGGGGTAGAGGTTGTTGCCGGCGACGATGATCAGGTCCTTGCGGCGCCCGATGACGTACGCGTGGCCGTCGGCGACGAAGCCGAGGTCGCCGCTCCGGTACCACCCGCCGCACAGCGCCTCGGCCGTCTTCTCCGGGTTGTTGCGATAGCCG
>DASQLJ010000618.1:0-19205 GCA_035630095.1 Longimicrobium sp. | reverse complement strand
CGTGGAGGTCGAGACGGCGATCATCGCCGGCGACGGCACCGAACGGGTGATGGACATAGTGGTGCGCGACCTATCGTACGAGCCTGCGGTGCGCGGGGTGGTGGTGAACGCCCGCGACGTGACCGTGCGGCGCCGCACCGAGCGGGCGCTGCGGCAGACCAGCGATGCCCTGCGCGCCGTGGTGGAGGCGTCGCCGCTCCCGATCGTGGTGCTGAACGCCGAGCACCACGTGACCGCCTGGAACCCCGCGGCCGAGTGCGTGCTGGGGTGGCGGGCCGCGGAGGTGCTCGGCGGCCCGATGCCGCTGCTGAGCGACGAGACGCGCGCCGAGATGGAGGCGCTGTACGCCCGAGAGAGCGCGGGCGAGATGCTGTCGGAGGTCCAGATTCGCAGGCGGCGGAGGGACGGCGAATGGCGCGACCTGTTGCTCTTCACCGCGCCGCTGCGCACCCCGGCGGGCGAAGTGACCGGCACGGTCGCCATCTTCCGCGACATCACCGAGCGAATCCAGACCTACGCGGCGCTGCGCGACGCCGAGGCGCAGCTGCTGCAGGCGCAGAAGATGGAGGCCGTGGGGAGGTTGGCGGGCGGCATCGCGCACGACTTCAACAACCTGCTCACCGTGATCGGCGGCAACGTGCAACTCCTGCTGGCCGACACGCCCGGCGGCGACCCGGCGCGGGCCGACCTGGAGGAGACCGAGCGCGCCGTGCAGCGCGCGGCCGGGCTCACGCGCCAGCTCCTGGCCTTCAGCCGCCGCCAGGTGATGCAGCCGCGTACCGTGGACCTCGCGGTGCTGGTGGGCGACCTGCAGCGCCTGCTGCTGCGGGTGATCGGCGAAGACGTGGAACTGCGCGTTCAGGTCTCCGCCGAGGTGTGGCCGGTGCGCGCCGACCCGGGGCAGTTGGAGCAGGTGCTGATGAACCTGGCGGTAAACGCCCGCGACGCCATGCCCGCGGGTGGCGTGCTCCGGATCGCCGCGCGCAACGCCGTGGGGCCGGGGGAGCTGCCCGTGGGGCTGCGCGCCATGGGCACCGGCGAGTACGTGGTGCTGGAGGTGAGCGACAGCGGGGTCGGGATGGACGCGGCTACCCTGGCGCGCGTTTTCGAGCCGTTCTACACCACCAAGCCCGAGGGGAAGGGCACCGGTCTGGGGCTATCGACCGTCTACGGCATCGTAAGCCAGAGCGGGGGCGCGGTGTGGCTCGACAGCGCCCCCGGCCTGGGCACCACCGCCTGGATCGGCCTTCCGCGCGACACGGCGCCGGAGCCCGGGTACGCCCCGGCGCCCCTCCCCGCCGCCGCGCACCCGGGCGGGGGGACGGTGCTGCTGATGGAGGACGAGCCCGACGTGCGCGCGATGGTCGCCCGGATCCTGCGCCGCGCCGGGTTCGAGGTGATCGAGGCGCGCTCGCCCGAGGACGCGCTGGGCCTCGCCGCGCTGCACGCGGGCGAGATCAACCTGGTGCTCTCGGACGTGGTGATGCCGCGGGTGGGCGGGCCGGCGCTCGTGCAGCAGATTCGGAAGGGATTTCCCGACCTGCGCGTGCTGTACATGTCGGGCTACACCGACGAGGCCCTGCTGCACCACGGCGTGCTGAACTCCGGCGTGGAGCTGATCGAGAAGCCCTTCTCGCCCGACCAACTGGTGCGCCGCGTGCGCGGGATGATGATGCCCGAGCGCTTCGACGTCTCCCCGGCTTCCGCTGGCGCCGCCGGATGACCCGCCGGCGGGGTCGCGGTTGCTGTGCGAAACAGGCGAACGGGCAAGCCTCCGAGAGGGGCTTGCCCGTTCTGCCGTCCGCCGAGCGCGGTTGCGAGCGTCGGGAGGCCGACGCCGCGCCTCCGTCTCGCGCGGACTATCCGCTCCGGCGTGGCCGGGATGAGCGTGCTCGAAACCGGCCTCGCATCACGACGACATCTCCCTGACAGTCGGGCTGATCGCACATGGAAGCTGAGGCGGAGACACGGCGACTGATCGACCTGAGCCACACGGTCGAGCACGGGATGGTGACGCTGAAGGGGTTTCCGGCGCCGATCATCTGCGACTACCTGAGCCGCGAGGCGTCGCGGGCGGTTTACGCCCCGGGGACGGAGTTCCACATCGGCCGGATCGACATGATCGCGAACACGGGCACCTACGTGGACAGCCCGTTCCACCGCTACGCCGACGGCAAGGACCTGTCCGAGCTGCCCCTGGAGTCGCTCGCGGACCTGGACGCGGTGGTCGTGCGCGCCACGGAGCGGGCCGGCCGGGCCATCGACGCCGACGCGTTCGCGGGGATCGAGGTGCGCGGGCGCGCCGTGCTGGTGCACACGGGGCACGCGGAGCACTGGGGGACGGACGCCTACTTCGAGGGCCACCCGTTCCTCACCCGCGCGGCCGCCGAGCACCTGCGCGACGCCGGCGCGGTGTTCGTGGGGATCGACACGCTCAACATCGACGACACGGACGATGGCGCGCGCCCGGTGCACAGCACGCTGCTGCGCGCCGACATCCCTATCTGCGAGCACATGCGCGGGCTGGAAGGGGTGCCGGACGCGGGATTCCGCTTCTTTGCCGTGCCGGTGAAGGTGAAGGCGTTCGGCACCTTCCCCGTGCGCGCGTTCGCGCTCGTCCCCGCCTGATCGTCATCCCCCTGAACGGCACGGCCGGACCGCAGGTCGAGCGATCCGGGGAGCGTCAGCGGGGTAGGAGGAGGGCACGCCCGCGTTTGTCCCCGCATCATCCGAAGTCCAATGGCAGGTAAAGATTTGTGCTCTCCTGTTCCTGGCGCTCTGCGCCGGCGTCTCGCTGCCCGGCGCGGCGGCGGCGCAGTCGATGGCGCCGGCAGCGGTGGCGGGGCGGGTGATCGCGGCGGGCGGGGGCGACGTGCGGGGGGTGCGGGTGTACGTCCGCGCGGGCGTGCTGGCGGATTCGGCGGAGGTGGACAGCGCGGGCCGCTTCGCCGTGGCGCTGCCGGTTGCGCCCGTGGACTCGCTGGTGGTGTGGGTCGACGCGGCCGATCCCGAGGCGCGCGCCTTCCACCCGGCGCGGCTGCGGCTGCGGCCGCGCGACGTGGCGCGGGAGCACGAGATCGTGCTGGTGCCGCTGCGGTGGACGATCGCCGCCGGCCGGTACGCGGGGCGCGAGGTGGAGATGCGGCTGGCGCGCGCCTTCAGCGGGGCGTGCGCGGCGTGCAGCGGGTTCTTCCGCCGCGCCGGGCCGGGGGTGGAGCCGGGGCGCACGCGGCTGCACGGCTGGCCGGCGGAGCGCTTTCCGCTGCGGGTGGCGTTCGACCGCGAGTGGAGCGGCGAGAACGTGACCGCGCGCGACTCGGCGGCGTTCTGGCGCGAGGCGGCGGAGATGGAGGAGGCGTTCGGCGCCGACATCTTCCGCCCCGCGAACTTTCCCGACGCGGCCCCGCGCGACGACGGCGGGCCCGAGGACGTGATCCTGGTGTGGTTCGACCCCGACATGCGCGGGATCGGCGGGATCGGCACCTCGGTGTCGAACGGCGACGAGATCGAGTACGGCGACATGCGGCTGGACCGCGGCGCGTTTCGCGACGCGGTGGGATCGCCCGGGCTGGTGGCGCACGAGCTGATGCACACGCTCGGCTTCGGCCACACCTGCGCCTGGCGGTCGGTGGTGGCCGACACGCGCCGCTGCCCGAACCTGCGCGCCCCCACCGCGACCGAGGAGGATGTGGCCTACGTGCAACTCGCCGCCGAGATCCGCGCGCTCCTCCGCCAGCGCGGCGGCCGCTGGGCGCTCGAGGCCGCCCTCGCCGCGATGGAGGCGCCGAACGGCTCGCGGCTGGCGGTGCGGTAGGCGCGGGAGGGTGTTGCGGCACCGGCTTTTACGAGGGAAGCCGGATCGGGATGAACTCGCGTTGAAAGGAACTTCGATGAGCGAGAGCGTGCCCCTGTCCCCGATCGGCCCGCCGGTTCCGGAGCTGCCCGTCGCGGACGTCGAGCGGGCTCAGGCGTACTATCGCGACGTTCTCGGCTTCGAAATCGGCTGGCTCTACCCGGGCAAGGAGATCGGGGCCGTGTCGCGCGGTGACGCCGCCATCTTCTTCCGCAGGACCGAGGCGCCGTTCGCACTCGCGGTTCACTGGGTGTTCGCTCACGACGTCGAGGCGTCCTTCGCCGAGCTGACTGCGTCCGGCGCGAACATCGTCGAGCCCCTGGAGCAGAAGCCGTGGGGGCTGCGCCAGTTCACGGTCGACGACCTGGATGGCAACCGCTTCTACTTCCATGGTGATTGACGCAAACGCGCCGAGTAATCGTGAAGCTCGCTGTTACCGCAGGGAGCCAAGTACTTCTCGTTCAGTTCTTGTCTCGGAAATAAAAGCCTACGATCGTGCCGACCACGCCGCCGAGTATACCCGCCACCGTGGTAACGGCCTTCAGCACGTCATCCAGGGGTTTTGCCATGACGAGCCACCCCGCCAGCAGGATGATGGCGAGAAGGACGAAGTAGCTGCCCAACGCCCACGTCGCGATCCACTTGCGCGTTGATTCGGGGTTGGGCTCCGTCCCTTGGAGGCTGGGTATTTCCTGTTGGATCGCCATGGTTCACCAAGTCTCAGACTCTGACCGTTTCTTCGGCTTCGAAGGCAGTCGTAGGGGATCCTACGGCGGCAGGCGCACCCGATCCTTGAGATGAATCAGCGGGTGCCAAATCAACATTCCTTGTATCGATTACACCTGCACTCGGAGCAGCGCGCCGATCATCTGCCACACCCGGACCTTCTGTGTCGCTCTCGCGGATGGTGTAGATCCTCTCGACTACGTCCGAAATTACCGATGGCGCAGCGTCGTGCTTCAGAAGCGCGACGCGCCCGGGCGATTTGTAGACTTTCCGAAGCAGCCAGAGCGCACGTGCGACCACTTCGTGGCTGGTGAGGTGCTCCTGCGCCATGATCTCTTTGACGAACGTTTCGCTTTCTCCGGAAAGCTTCAGACTGACGTCGAGTGGCATGGAAGTCCTCTCTGGGTTCACGAGTACATTCGGGCATAGTAAAGACGAGATTTCCGACGCACAACGAACGTGTTCGCCGCGATGATCGTGGCTGACTCGCCGGTGCCCGGTGTCGCGGGTGATCGTCCCGTCGCGTATACTCCCCGTCCGGCTGTCCCACCCGCAACGTCCGCAGACAGGTCCCGATCCGATGACGACCACGGCCATCTCCATCTTCGAACGCCCCGCGCAGGACGAGCACGCGGAATACTACGGCCGCTACATCAAGCTGGTCCCCGACGGCGACCTGCTGGAGTTCCTCGACCGCCAGACCGGGGAAACCGACGCGCTCCTGCGCGGCATCCCCGCGAACCTGCACGACCACCGCTACGCGGAAGGGAAGTGGAGCATCAAGGAGATGATCGGCCACGTCGCCGACGCCGAGCGCATCTTCGCCTACCGCGCGCTCCGCTTCTCGCGCGGTGACGCCACGCCGCTGGCCTCGTTCGACGAGAACGCGTACGTGGCCAACGCGCGCTTCGCCGAGCAGGACTTCGGCGCGCTGGTGGACGAATGGCTCGCCGTGCGCCGCGCCACGCTCGCGCTGCTGCGCGGGATGAACGCCGACGAGGCGGCGCGCCGCGGCATCGCCAGCGAATCGCAGGTGTCGGTGCGCGCGCTGGCGTGGATCATCGCCGGCCACGTGATCCATCACACCAGCATCCTCCGCGAGCGCTACCTGGGCGCGTCCTGATCACACCGCGAGCGAACGCCCGCGCCGGAGACGAGCCGGCGCGGGCGTCTTTTCATCCCCATCTTCCTGACGGTCCCCCGCATGACCCACCTCGAGCACCCGCGCCCGCAGACGAACGACTACTTCATGGGGATCGCGCTGGCGGTGCGGCGGCGGGCGGACTGCACGGGTAATCGCGTGGGCGCGGTGATCGTGAAGGACCGGCACATCGTGTCCACCGGCTACAACGGCACGCCGGCGGGGATGCCCAACTGCAGCGAGGGCGGCTGCCACCGCTGCGCGCACCGTGAGCAGTTCGCCAGCGGCACCGGCTACGACCTGTGCATCTGCGTGCACGCCGAGCAGAACGCGCTGCTGGCCGCCGCGCGCTTCGGGATCGCGGTGGAGGGGAGCACCATGTACACCACCATGCGCCCCTGCTTCGGCTGCACCAAGGAGCTGCTGCAGGCCCACGTGGACGCCGTCTTCTACCTGCACGATTGGGTGCACCCCGACCCGCAGTACCAGGCTGAGTACGAGCGCCTGCAGGCCCGCTTCGGCGGTGGCGTCCACCTCCTGGCGATGGACGATCCGGACGCGGCGTGGGCGATCACCACGCGGCGGGCGTCCACGGGGCGGCCGGACGAGATCGGGCACGGCGCGGTGTAGCGCCCGCCAGGCCGCACCGTCAGGGGCGGCGCGCGGGCTCCCGGAACTGGTCGAAGAGCCGCGCGAAGAGACGCCGGTTCTCGGTGATGATCCAGGCGTTGGCCTGCATCTCCTGCCGGAAGAGGAGCCGCCGGTGAGAGCTGGTGGCCAGCCCCCGCGGGAGCGACAGGTCCACCAGGTACCGCCGTGCGTTCTCCCGCTCCTCGTCGTACCCCAGCAGCGGCACCGACCGCACCCGGGCCTCCACGATGCCGTACTCGTTGCGGGGATATCCCTCGAATTCGAGGATCACCCGCTGCCCCACCCGGATCCGGCCGGCGCCCTCCGCTCCCACCTGCACCTTTCCCACCGCGGCGCCCGCGTCGGGGACCACCGCCATCACCGCCTCGGAGGCGGCCACGTACTGGTGCTCGGCCAGCGGCTTGAAGAAGGAGACCCTTCCGCCCGTCGGGGCGCGCAGCAGGTAGCTCTGCTCCCAGCTGGCGACCGCCGCGCGCAGCGACGAAAGCGCGATGCGCACGCCTTCGCTGCGGCGCACCAGCTCCTCGTCGCGCCCCTGCTCCAGCTGCAGCAGCTCGCCGCGGCGCGAGGCGACCTGCACCTCGTGCTCGAGCATCGCGTTGCGCCCGCTCTCCAGCTCCTGGCGCTTGCGCAGGTATTCCTGCTCCGCCCGTTCCAGCTCGGCGGGCGAGATCAGCCCGCGCTGCGCCATCTCGCGGCTGCGCCCCCGCTCGCGCTCGGCCAGGGCGATCTCCTGCTCCACCAGCCGCTGGCGGGCCTGCAGCGACCCCGAAAGCCGCAGCTGCGTGGCGAGCTGGCCGCGCAGCGCGGCGAGGCGGTCGGCGTGATACGGGGCACGGCGGTAGGCCGAGAGCTCGGCCACCGCGCGCGACAGCTCCGCGTGCGCCGGCTGCAGCTCGCCCAGCGCGGCCCCCGCCACGGGGGGCGGAGCCGCCTCGGCCGCCAGGACGGGGTCGCGGCCGGCGAGCGCGTCGAGCCACCCCCGCAGGCGCAGCACCGCGTCGGCGTCGGCGGGGGTGTTGAGCACCGCCAGCAGGTCGCCGCCGCGCACCCTCTGCCCGTCGGCCACCAGGAGCCGCTGGATCTCGCCCCCCGTGCGCGCCACCATCCGCACCGGCGGCTCGGGGGTGGTGAAGGTGGCGCGGCCGGCCACCCGCTCGGGGTAGCGCACGAACCAGCTCACCGCCAGCAGAACCAGCAGCGTTCCCGCCACGCACGAGATTCCCCAGCGCACCAGGCGCCCGGGGATGTGGCTGATGATCTCCTCCAGCTCGTCGCTGCGCAGCTCCAGCCGCGAGGCGGCCACGCCGGCGGGGCCGTGCGCGTGGACGTGTCCGTTCCCGTTCCCGTTGGCCGCGAGCGGGGCGACCATCGGGGGCGTGGGGGTGTCGGTGGCGCTCATCGGGCTCTCCTTCAGTTCCCCATCTCGAGCTGGTTGCGCACCAGCTCGAAGTAGCGGCCGCGCCGCTCGGTGAGCTCGGCGTGGGTACCGCGCTCGGCCACGCGCCCGCGTTCGAGCACCACGATCTGGTCGGCGTTCTTCACGGTGCTCAGCCGGTGGGCGATGATGACCACCGTGCGGCCACGGAAGAGCGCCTCCAGGTTCTGCATGATCACGCGCTCGTTGTTGGCGTCGAGCGCGCTGGTCGCCTCGTCGAAGAAGAGGTACGCCGGGTCCTTGTAGACGGCGCGCGCGATCAGCAGCCGCTGCCTCTGGCCCATGCTCATCCCCACCCCCTCGCTGCCCACGCGGGTGTTGTAGGCCAGCGGCAGCGCCTCCACGAACTCCCGGATGTTGGCCACCTCGGCCGCGTGCAGCAGCCGCTGCATGTCCACCCGCTCCTCGCCCATCGCGATGTTGCTGGCGATGGTGTCGGAGAAGAGGTGCCCGTCCTGCATCACGACGCCGCACGCCCGGCGCCAGCTCAGGCTGCCCAGGCTGCGCAGGCCCAGGGGGCCCACCCGGATCTCGCCGCGGGTGGGCTCGTGGAACTTCAGCAGCAGCTTGAGCAGCGTGGTCTTCCCGCTGCCGCTCACCCCCACGACGGCCGTCACCTTCCCGTCGGGGATGTCCAGGTCGAGGTCCTGCAGGACGGGCGCCTCGTTGGGGCCGCCGTAGCCGAAGCTCACGCCCTGAAGCGCGATGGTGCGGCGCTCGGGGATCAGCTGCACCTTCTCGCCGGGCCGCTCCTCGTCTTCGCGGTCGTGCACCTCGGCGAGGCGCTCCAGCGAGATCTTGGCCTCCTGGGCGGATTTCACGAAGAAGATCAGCTGCGCCAGCGGGGTGTTTAGCTGGCCGATGATGTACTGCACGGCCAGCAGCATCCCCAGCGTCATCTCCCCCTCGATCACCAGCCCGGCCGCCAGGAAGGTGATGGTGATGTTCTTAAGCTCGTTGATGAACGAAGCGCCGCCGTCCTGCGTCTGGTCGAGCGTGAGCGTGCGCAGGTTCACCCGGAACAGCCCCGCCTGGATGCGCTCCCACTTCCACCGCTTCTGCTGTTCGGCGCCGGCCAGCTTGATCTCCTGCATCCCGGTGATCAGCTCCACCAGCGTGCTCTGGTTGCGCGCGCTGTGGGTGAAGCGCTGGTAGTCGAGCTCCTTGCGCCGCCGCAGGAAGAGGAGCACGTACCCCACGTACAGCGCGCTTCCCAGCACGAACACGCCGAAGATCACCCAGCTGTACACGGCCAGCACCGCGCTGAACACCACCAGGGTGAAGGTGGAGAACAGCACGTTGAGCGTGGTGGTGGTGATGAACTGCTGGATGCGGGAGTGGTCCTGGATGCGCTGCAGCAGGTCGCCCACCAGCCGGGTGTCGAAGAACGAGATCGGCAGCTTCATCATCTTCACCAGGAAGTCGGAGATGATGGAGACGTAGATCCGGCTGCCGACGTGGAAGAGGATGCGGTTGCGGATGAACTCGACCGCCGTGCGGCTGAAGAAGAGCGCCAGCTGCGCGATCAGCACCACGTGCACGAAGCCCAGGTCCCGGCTGCCGATGCCGTGGTCCACGATGGCCTGCGTGAGGAAGGGAAAGACGAGCTGCAGCAGGCTCGCCACCAGCATCCCCAGCACCACCTGCACGAAGAAGCGCGCGTACGGGCGTGCGTACGAGAAGAGGAAGGCGAAGCGCCGCCGCTCGGGCTCGGGGGTGTCCTCGCGCGCGTGGAAGGCCGGCGTGGGCTCCAGCAGCAGGAGCACCCCGAAGTCGTTGGCGCCCTGGGTGATGGAGCACCAGTGGCGGCGGAACTCGTCGACCGGGTGGGTCAGCAGCCCCTCGTCGGGGTCGGCCACGTACACCCGGTCGTCCTCCACGCGGTACACCACCACGAAGTGGCCCTGCTTCCAGTGCGCGATGCAGGGCAGGGGCGCGTCGCGGGTGAGCTGCTCCAGGGTGGCCCGGGTGCTCAGCGTGCGAAAGCCGATCTGCTCGGCTGCCTGGCTGATCCCCAGGAGCGAGACGCCCTGGCGGTTGATGAAGCACTTCTCGCGCAGCTCCTCGAGCGGGAAGTTCTTCCCGTGGTACTTGGCCACCATGCGCAGGCAGGTGGGCCCGCAGTCCATGGCGTCGAGCTGCCTGAACGCGGGGAAGCGGCGCGGGGTGGCTTTTCCGGCGAAGGGTAGGCTGAAGCGCATCGCTGCCTGCCGTAGGGGTGCCGCAGGTGCCGGGCCCGTTCAGGCCCAGCGCGCGGTGTAGGGGTCGTAGCCGCAGCGCGACGGCTTGGAATACGGGGCGGTGGCGTCCTCCACGAATGCCCGGCAGTCGGTGCAGATGTACCGGAACTCGCAGTCCTTGCAGACCTCGATCTGGTCCTTGTTCACCTCCCAGAGCGCGCGGAAGTCGCGGCGGGCGACCACGGCGTGCAGCGAGGTGTCGCGCGCGTTGCCGTAGCTGGCCGGGAGCGCGGGGCAGTTGCGGATCTCGCCGGCCGCGTCCACCGACACCTTGCGGTTCAGGCAGGTGTTGTGCTTCTGCGCCTCGGTGAAGCACTCCATGGTGACGGCGAAGTACGCCGGGTGCACGTGCCCGCAATGGTCGGCCGAGCGCACCGCGTCGGTGCGGTGGCAGATCCACGCGCCCCCTCCCCCCACCTGCCGGGCCGACGCCACGGGGGCGCCGTGCACGAACACGGTGTGGAGGCGCGGCTGGCCGCGGCAGAGGCGGTCCAGGTCGCCGTCGTGCCAGGCGGGGTCGAAGGGAAGGAGCAGCTCCAGCGCGCGCAGGCGGCCGTAGCGGGTGTGCGCCAGCACCTCGCGCTCCACCCGCTCCAGCGGCCAGGGGGTGAACCAGCGCACCTGCAGCGCCGTGCACCCCAGCTCGTCCAGCTGCCCCAGCAGGGCGGCCCACGGGTGGTCCGTGCGCTCGTCCACGTCGATGATCGCGTTGGTCACCCGCTCGGGGCGGTCCCAGGCCAGGTCCAGCTCGGGAAACGCCTCGGGCTCGTCGCACCAGAAGCCCAGCTCTCCCTCCACCAGGAAGCGGAAGTACTCGTCCACGGTGGTTTCGGCGCCGGGGCCGTACTCGGCCTTGATCCCGGCCAGGGTGAGGTCGCGGTGCAGCGTGAGGATCTCGTGCAGCCCGTTGGGGATCAGGTGGTAGGCGCGGCGCTGCAGGTCGCACAGCGTGCTGCGCCGCGCGCCACGCACCGGCACCACCGAGGCGAACAGGCGGAATACGGGCTCGCTCACGCGCCCTCCGCCGGCTCCGCCGGGGGCAGGGGCGCGAAGCACTTGGAGATCGGCTTGACGAAGCCGCCGCACTCGTAGCCGCGGGCGCGGTGGTGGCGGCTTTCGGCCATGCGCGCCACCCAGGCCACGCCCTGGCTGTCTCCTCGCACCATGCGCGGGTACGGGAGTGGGAAGCGCTCCGGGCTCGTGAAGGTCGCGGGAAGCGCCTCGGCCAGGGTGGCGGCGGGGGGGCTAGTCTCGTCCATCGGTGTCCCTGCGGATCAGCGCCTCGGCGACGCGGCGCTCCAGGTTGTAGTTGCACGGGTCCGACACCATTCCGAACTGGCCGGCCGGGTTCACTTCCAGGAACACGTAGCGTCCGCCGGTGGTGCGCACCAGGTCGAGCGATCCGGTGCTCAGCCGCATGGCCTCCATGAAGGCGCACACGCCGCGCTCCACCTGCGGGGGGAGCCGGTAGGGAACGCTTCGGTTGGGCTTCTTGTGGTTGTAGCGGCGGAAGTCCAGCGCGGTGCGGCCGTCCAGCTGCGAGAAGATCGCCATGGCGTAGCAGGCGCCGTCCAGGTAGAACACGCGCAGCTCGTACTTCTTCTCCAGGAGCTCCTGAGCGAGCGAGGGGAAGAAAAGCTCGGGCGCGTTCTCCACGTCCTGGTCGCTGAGCTCGGCGGTGTACATCAGGTACGACTCTCCGGCGCACGGGAACGTCTCGGCCTCGCCCAGCGGCTTGGTGATGATCCGCCCGTACCGGGCCTTGAAGTCGCGCAGCGCCTCGCGGGTGTTGGTCACCAGGCTGGCGGGCACGTCCAGGCCGGCGCGGGCCGCGGTGCGCAGCGCGGCCAGCTTGGCGACGCGCACGTCGGCGGGGTGGGTGAGCCACTTGGCGCCGCGCAGCAGGGTGTGCAGCGACTGGAAGGCGGCGGCCAGCTCGCCGGCCAGGTGGTGCGACACGCGGTTGCGCAGCTGCGGGTCGTCCAGCAGCGGCGCGAGGCCCAGGTTCTCGAGGCGGTGCCAGCGGCGCAGCCACACGGCCCGCACCTCGTCCACCGTCACGTCCCGGCCGGCCACGCGCAGCACCAGGTCGCACCCGCCCCGGTCCAGCCGGACGGTGAAGCCCTCGCCGGCGTTGAGGTCTTCTCCGTTCAGGCGGGCGCAGTGTCCGCCCAGCGCTTCGATCCAGTCCATCACCAGCTCGGTGGTGGGCTCGGCGGTGTCCTGGCTCAGCACGAGGATCATGGCATCGGCGCGCGGTGTGGCCGGGAAGGGGGCCCGCCTTCGCGGGAGCGGACGGGGGGAGCATCGGCTCCGATGCTCCCCCTCTGTCGAGCCGCAGCTGCCGTGTCCGGCGCAGGCTGGTTGCCGGACGCGCGATCCGCTTCCGTAGAAGTGGTCTACCCGGGGTCGATCAGCGGTCGCCGGCCGGGGCTACCGGCTGCGCGGCGCCGATCGAATCGTACTTCACGAGGTCTTCCTGCGACTGCCCGCCGCCGAGGTCGGTGGGACGGGACTCGTAGGTGGGCGTGGCCGCGCCGCCCAGGATCATCGCGGCTTCGTCTTCGTTCAGGGGCTGGAACATCTCGCTGCTGAGGGACTCGAGCTTGGTCATGGTCGTAGCCCTTTCCGGTAAGAGGGGTCAGGCACGGAACCGATTCGATGCTGCGGCTCTATGGCGCATAGTAAGCGCATAAAATCCGCTGTCAAGAAAAAACAAATGGCCGATTAAGCTCTATTCTTGATACGAGTATGAAGTAGCGTATGGTATTATGGCATATATTTCGAACTAAAGGTTGCTACAAATGAGTGCGGCACCCTGACAAAAGATATAGAACAGTATTAAGTTAAGACCGATTATGGTAGGGTCAAGCGACTGACGATTTTTCCAAGTCCACCAGGCGCTGAAGCGGGCAGAGCGCCACTCGTACCGGTTGCGATCTGCTACCTTCACCTGTAGCTGCAGCCGCGCCGGCTCATTCCGCGCCTGAAGTGCACGAGCCAACGCGCGTCTGCCACCACGTCCAGATGCTCTCCGGTGCGGCGCTCGCGAAAGCGGCGGACCGGTGGTAGCTTGGCGGGCTCAACGACGGTTTTTTCCGCATCCATCGCGGGTCGACTCGAGCGCCAGAGCGGACACGTGTTCAACAAGATCCTGATCGCCAACCGGGGCGAGATCGCCCTTCGCGTGATCCGCGCGGCGCACGAGCTGGGGGTGAAGGCGGTCGCCGTCTACTCGGAGCCCGACCGCCTGGCGCCCCACGTGCTCGCCGCCGACGAGGCGTACCTGATCGGCCCGGCGCCCAGCGCGCAGAGCTACCTGCGCGGCGACGTGCTGATCGACGTTGCCAGGCGCAGCGGCGCCGAGGCGATCCACCCCGGCTACGGCTTCCTCAGCGAGCGCGCGCACTTCATCCAGGCGGTGCGCGACGCGGGGCTGGTGTTCATCGGCCCCAGCCCCGACGCGGTCACGGCGATGGGCGACAAGACCGAGGCCCGCTCGCGGATGATCGACGCGGGCGTGCCGGTGGTCCCCGGGACCAAGGAGGCGCTGGCCGACTCGGCGCAGGCGAGGGCCGTGGCGGGGGAGATCGGCTACCCCGTGCTGCTCAAGGCCGCGGCCGGCGGCGGCGGCAAGGGGATGCGCGTGGTGCGCTCGGACGACGAGATCGAGCGCGCCTTCAACGCGGCGGGGAACGAGGCGCTGGCGGCGTTCGGCGACCGCGCGGTGTACATCGAGAAGTACCTCGAGGGCCCGCGCCACATCGAGATCCAGCTCCTGGCCGACCGCCACGGCAACACGCTGCACCTGGGCGAGCGCGAGTGCTCCATCCAGCGCCGCCACCAGAAGCTGATCGAAGAGGCGCCCTCGGCCGTGCTGACGCCCGAGGAGCGGGACGCGATGGGGCGGATGGCGGTCGCCGCCGCGCGCGCGGTCGACTACGAGGGCGCGGGGACGGTGGAGTGCCTGTACCACCACGGCGAGTTCTTCTTCCTGGAGATGAACACGCGCATCCAGGTGGAGCACCCCGTGACCGAGCTGGTGACCGGCGTGGACCTGGTGCAGTGGCAGATCCGCGTCGCCGCGGGCGAGGCGCTGACGTTCACGCAGGACGACGTGCGCTTCGACGGCCACGCCATCGAGTGCCGCATCACCTCGGAGGATCCGTACAACTCCTTCCTCCCCTCCACCGGCCGCATCGGCGAGCTCACCATCCCCGGCGGCCCCGGCGTGCGCTGGGACGGCGGGATCGCGACCGGGGTGGAGGTGGGGCTGTCGTACGATCCCATGCTGGCCAAGCTGATCGTGCACGCCCCCACCCGCATCGAGGCGGTGGACCGGATGAAGCGGGCCCTGCTGGAGCTGCGCATCGACGGCGTGGACACCAGCGTCCCCTTCCACCTGCGGGTGATGGACGAGCCCGACTTCCGCGCCGGCAACCTCTCCATCCGCTACCTGGAGGAGCACGAGTCGCTGCTCGCAGAGCCCGCGTCGGACGAGTCGGTGCGCGTGGCCGCGCTGGCCGCCGCGCTGCTGGAGGAGGAGCGCCGGCAGATGCGCACCGTGGCGCGCCCCGCCACCGCCGCGTCGGGCGACGGCGGGAGCCGGTGGCGGTCGATGGGGTGGACCGGGCGGTGAGCGACCGTCGCGGCGGGCGGGGCGCGGGGCCGGGGGGACGGGGTGGGTCCGGCGGACGCCCGGGGCCCGGGGGACGCGGTCCGGGTGGACGCGGGGGGGCCGGGGGACGTGGGACGGGATCCGACGCGCGTCCCCGCCGCCCGCCGCAGCCGGTGGAGGTGCGCATCGACTCCATCGCGGCGGGCGGGGAAGGGGTGGGGCGGCTGGCGGACGGCCGCGTCACCTTCGTCCACCGCACCGCGCCCGGCGATCGGGTGCAGGTCGCGCTGACGGAGCGGAAGGAGCGCTGGACGCGCGGGCGGCTGCTGCGGGTCATCGAGCCGTCGCCCGAGCGCCGCGAGCCGCCGTGCCCGTACTACGCGCGCTGCGGCGGGTGCACGCTGGAGCACATGGACTACGCCGCGCAGCTCCGCGCCAAGGCCCGCATCGTGGCCGACGCGCTGACGCGGATCGGCGGGCTTGCCGTCGAGACGCCGGAAGTCGTGCCGTCACCCAGCGCGTTCCGCTACCGCAACCGCGTGTCGTTCGCGCTGCGGCGGGCGGAGCACGGGCGCGTGCTGGCCGGCTTCCACGCGCTCGGCGAGCCCGACGAGATCGTTGACCTGGACGGCGCCTGCCTCCTCCCCGAAGAGCCGATCGCCCGCGTGTGGGACGCGCTCCGTCGCGAGTGGGGCTCCGACGCGCAGCGCCTTCCCAGCGGCGCCACGCTGCGGCTCACCCTGCGCGCCAGCGCCGCCGGCGAGGTGTCGCTGCTGGTGGAGGGGGGATACGGCCCGGGGCGGCCGGACGAGCTGGTGGCGCGCGTCCCCGGCCTGGTCTCCGTCTGGCACCGCCCGCGCGAGGCCGACCCCGAGCTGATCGCCGGCGCGCCGGGATTGCCGGAGACGTGGGGCGACGAGACGGTGGAGCTCTCCGGCGCCGCGTTCCTGCAGGTGAACCGCGGCGCCGCCGCGCTGCTGGAGGCGCACGTGGCGGAGCTGGCGGGGGACGTCGGTGGGCTGCGGATCGTGGACGCGTACTGCGGCGTCGGCTTCCACGCGCGGCGCCTCGCGCGGGCGGGCGCGAGCGTGGTGGGGATCGAGCTGGACCCGCGCGCGGTGGAGGAGGCCACGCGCGCCGCGCCGAAGGGCGCGCGCATCCTCGAGGGTCCCGTCGAGGCGCTGATCCGCGCGGAGCTCCCGGCCGATCTCGTCATCCTCAACCCGCCGCGCGCGGGCGTGCATGGGGACGTGGCCGACGCGCTGGTGCAGGCGCCGGCGGCTCAGATCATCTACATCTCCTGCAACCCGGCCACGCTCGCCCGCGACCTGAAGCGCATGGGCGACGCTTACCGCCTGTCGTCCGTCCGCTCCTTCGACCTGTTCCCGCAGACGGCGCACGTGGAGACGGTGGTGCTGCTGGAGGCCGCCGCGTCGTAGCCGTTTCGCGCGGGGCCGATGAGAACGGGCCGCGGGGACACGTCGTCCCCGCGGCCCGCTTCGCTCCGGTCCGCGGCGAGCGCCAGGATGGGATGCCGTGCTCGTCAGCAGGCCTCGCCGCCCTCGGTGATGCACGCCCACACCGGGCTCATGCAGAAGCACGTGTACTCGCAGGTGGCCATGCAGGTATCTTCGCACGACGGTTCGCGCGAGTAGCACGGGGACTCGCTGAAGCAAGCGTCCCCGCATTGCATCGGCCCGGCCGAGCTGTACTCCAGTCCTCTGACCGTCCCGCCCGCCGCCCGCTCGGCGGCTACGCTGAACGACTCCACTTCGAGCGCATCGATCGTCAGCTTCAGCTTGTTCATCCGTCCTCCACGATAGGTGGGAGCTACGTTCGCGCAGGGATAAGCAACCCTGCTTGTGTCGGCGTGAAATGATTGTAGCCAACGAATCCGGTCGCAGCTAGACGGTTGCCGCGACCGGATGTCGGACGGGTTCGCGCGCGCTCGACCCGGTGGCTCAGCCTGGCGACCGGCACTTCTGGTGGTGGCACGTCGGGTGGCAGGTGGCACCCATCGGGCAGGTGCCGTGGCACGACTCGTAGCTGTAGCACTCGGTCGGGAAAGCCTCGCACGTCATGCCGCAGGTGTGGTTGCCGCACGCCGTGAGACCATTCGTCTGCGGATTCGCCACGGGGCATTCCGGGCGTTCCGTCTTCGCCCTGTTCGCCAGCACGGTGCCGCAGGTGATGGGCGAAACGTCCGTGGTGAACGAGCAGACCTGTATCGCGTCCAGGTCCAGCGTGAGCTTGCGCATGGTTCGTGGTGCGGGAGGTGAGCGCTCGGCGACGAAGCGTGCGCCGCATGATTGCGTCGCGAAGCGTGAGCGTCAACTGCTTCGCGACGCGGCGCATTCGGCCGGGGCTTGCGGCGCCCCGGTCCGTCCGGCAGGTTGGCGCCCTGGCCGGCTGCTTCGCACTCCAGCAATGACGGATCTCGAGGGATGAAGTACTTCGTGACGGTGGGCGACCGCGGGGTGGAGGTGGACCTGGGCGGCGCCCAGCCCGTGGTGGACGGCACCCCGGTGGAGGCCCGGATGGTGCAGCTCCCCGGTACGCACGTGCGCAGCCTGGAGGTGGACGGCCGCTCGCATACGTTGAGCGCCAAGCCCGGCGACCGCCGCGGGCGCTGGCAGATCGCGCTGGGCCGCGAGCGCTTCAGCGTGGAGGCGGTGGACGAGCGCACCCGCGCCATCCGCGAGATGACCGGCGGCGAGGCGGCCGAGGCCGAGAAGGTGGTGACCGCGCCCATGCCCGGCCTGGTGCTGAAGATCGAGGTGGAGCTGGGCCAGGCGGTGAAGGCCGGCCAGGGCGTGGTGATCGTGGAAGCGATGAAGATGGAGAACGAGCTGAAGGCGCCCGCCGATGGCGTGGTGGCGAAGATCCTGGTATCCGAGCGCCAGACGGTGGAGAAGGGCGCCACGCTGATCGTGCTGGAGTAGGAACGGCAGGGGACAGGGAAACGAGACGGGGGACAGCAAGCGCTGGATCGGGATCGGCGCGATACGCCATCTTTCGTCGCCGCCCCGCCGCCCCGCCGCCCCTGACCCCGAGTCTCCGCCTCGCGCCCTGCAGGCTGTCCCCTGTCCCCTGTACCCTCGCCCCTGGAGTTCCGAGATGTACCGCACCATCGCCGACTTCGATCGCGACTGGATCCGCGAGACCGACGTCACCCTGTCCGTGCTGCGCAACCTGACCGATGCCTCGCTGGACCAGCGCGTGTCGCCGGAGGGGCGCACCGCCGGCCGGCTCGCCTGGCACCTGGCGCAGACCATCCCCGAGATGATGGGGCACGCGGGGATCAAGGGCTTGGACGGCCCGGGCGAGGACGAGCCGGTCCCCGCGTCGGCGGCCGAGATCGTGGAGGCGTACGAGCGGGCGGCGCGCTCGGTGAACGAAGCCGCGTGCTCGCAGTGGAGCGACGACGAGCTGCCGGAGGACATCCCCATGTACGGGGAGATGTGGCCCAAGGGGCAGACGCTGATGGTGCTGATCATGCACCAGGCCCACCACCGCGGCCAGCTCACGGTGCTGATGCGCCAGGCGGGGCTGAAGGTGCCCGGGTGCTACGGCCCCGCGGCCGAGGAGTGGGCGGCGATGGGGATGCCCGCGCTGGCCTGAGACCTGCCGAAGGGCGCCGACTCCGGCGCCCTTTCTCGTTTTGATGGACTTCGATCCCCGCGATGCCGATCACCCCCGCGCACGCCGCCGCCGCCTGGCCGCTGCACCACGCCTTCCGCCGGCTTCCCGCGGCGGCGCTGGTGATCGGGACGATGGCGCCGGACCTGGAGTACGTGCTGCGGATGAAGCCCTACGGCAAGTTCGGCCATACGCCGCTGGGGCTGTTCGTCTTCTGTCTCCCCCTCACGCTGCTGCTGTGGTGGGCGTGGCGCGAGGCGATCCGACCGTCGCTCTCCCCGCTGCTTCCGCCCCGCCTCCACGCCGCCGCCGAGGCCCCGCCGCCCGGCCGCGCCACCGACGCCGTGCCGCTGGCCATGGTGGCCGCGCTGATCGGCGCCGCCACGCACATCCTGTGGGACGGTTTCACGCACGACACCGGGTGGGCGGTGCTGCTCTTTCCGGTGATGCTGGAGGCGCCGGCCCGCGTCCCCGGATACCCGTGGTTCGCGCTGGCCCAGTACGCCAGCTCGCTGGTGGGCGGGCTGATCACCCTGCTGTGGATCGTGCGCGAGTGGCGCCGCTGGCCGGCCGACGCGCGGCGGTTCGCGCCCGGGCAGCGGGCACGGCTGGTGCGCGTGGCGCTCTTCATCCTGGCCGTGTCGCTCGCCGTGGGCGCGGTGAACGCCAGCTTCGCCGCGCAGTGGACCGGTCGCGCGGGCCGGGCGGCGGTGGGCACCATCGCCGGCCTCGGCGTGGCACTCACCATCCACGCGATGTGGGCCGCGTCACGGGGAAGGGTGAGCGCGCGGGACTCCTGACTCGCCGGTGGGGGCCACGGAGGGATCAACGTGGCTCGATTCCTCTGGGAATATGCGAGTGAACTCGCCGCTACAACGGCACGCAGTCCGCCTTCGCGG
>DASQLJ010000617.1:0-11741 GCA_035630095.1 Longimicrobium sp. | reverse complement strand
TCGTGGTGGGCGACGGGGTGATCGTGGAGCCGGGGGTGGTGTTCGACACCAGCGCCGGGCCGGTGTGGCTGGACGCGGGCTCGCACGTGAAGGCGTTCACGCGGATGGCGGGGCCGGTGTACCTGGGCGCCGGCTCCACCGTGCTGGGCGGCACGGTGGAGCAGTCGAGCATCGGCCCCGTCTGCCGCATCCGCGGCGAGTTCGCCGAGAGCGTGGCGCTGGGGTGGGTGAACAAGGCGCACGACGGCCACATCGGCCACGCCTACCTGGGCGCGTGGGTGAACCTGGGCGCCGAGACCACCAACAGCGACCTCAAGAACAACTACTCCACCGTGCGCCTGTGGACCCCTGCCGGCGAGGCCGACACCGGCGAGATCAAGGTGGGCTCCTTCCTGGGCGACCACGTGAAGACGGGGATCGGCCTGCTGCTGAACACCGGCACGGTGATCGGCGCGGGGAGCAACCTCTACGGCGCGGCGATGCCTCCGCGGTACGTTCCCCCCTTCTCCTGGGGAACCGGGGAGGACCTCACGGCGTACCGGGTGGACAAGTTCCTCGAGGTCGCCGAGCGCGCCATGAGCCGCCGCAAGGTGCCGCTGGGCGGCGGCGCCCGCGCCCAGCTCGAGCGCGCCTGGCAGCGCGCCCGCGGCGACGGCGCGGGAAGCTGATCTCCGTCACGCGACGAAGCGGTCTCGTCGCGCATTCCCAACGCACTAGCGCACTTACGCACTAGCGCACCTGTTGAAATCTGTTCGCAGGACAACCGTGCAGGTTACGGTGCTTGGCAGCGGCAGCCGCGGCAACGCCATCCTGGTGGAGTGCGAGGGCGTGCGCGTGCTGGTGGACGCCGGCTTCAGCGGGCGCGACCTGGAGCGGCGCCTGGCCGCGATCGGCGTCGATCCCCAGTCCCTGACGGCGCTGCTGATCACGCACGACCACGGCGACCACACGCGCGGGATGGGCGTGGCGGCGCGCCGCTGGGGGATCCCCCTCTACCTCACCGACCTCACCCGCAACGTCTGCCGCTCCCTGCTGGACGGCAGCGAGGACGTGCGCCCGTACTCCAGCGCCGAGCCGGTGGACTTCGGCGGGCTGGTGGTGACGCCGTTCCTGACCGTGCACGACGCGGTGGACCCCGTGGCCGTGACGGTGACGGAGACCGCCACCGGAGACAAGCTGGGGATCGCCACCGACCTGGGGCGCGCCACGGCGCCGGTGCGGCACGCGCTGCAGCGCTGCCACCTGCTGGTGCTGGAGAGCAACCACGACGAGGTGATGCTGCGCGAAAGCCACTATCCCTGGTCGGTGAAGGCGCGCATCGGCGGCAGCCACGGCCACCTCTCCAACCGCGCCTCGGCCGAGCTGGCGGGCGAGCTGTACCACGAGGAGCTCTGCGCCGTGGTCCTCGCGCACCTCAGCGACAACGCCAACCACCCCGCGCTCGCGTACGACGTGGTCGGCGACGCCCTGGAGCGCCTGCGCTACAAGGGCTCGCTCGCCGTGGCCCCGCAGGAATCCCCCCTCGAGACCATCGACGTCTCCCACCTCCGCGCCCTCCGCCTTCCCGCGCAGACCTCGCTGTTCTGAACTGCCGCGTTAAAAAGAAGTCTCGGGCGCACCCGCTCACCGGCGGCTGAAGCCGCAGCGCCGCAGCAACAACTACGAGAAGCCTCGCAAACTGCGCGAGGCTCCACGGGCTGAAAGCGGCTGGTGAGGTGGTTCGATGATGCTCAGCGCAGCAGAGCGCGGGCGGGCTCGGCTGCGCTTCGGCGGCGCCGCGGGCCCTCTCCCCGCGCCTGAGAGCGCTCCTCTCTCCCGTTCCGGGAGAGGGGGCATGCGGAAGCGGCGGAGCATCCTGCACCCACCCCCGCGGGAGGGTCGCAGGTGCGCCGGAAGCCCGCCGAGCAACCTCTCCCGGAACGGGAGAGGCGGACGCCCTCAGGCGGCCGGAGAGGGCGCGGCGCCGCGGAGAGACATCGTGCCTCTGCGCACGCAGAAACCGTCTATGTCGAAGGAGATTACAGGATCAAAGAGGAAGATTCCGCCAAACCCGCCTGACCCTCACGCGTCCTTCGCGCCCCAGCCGTTCGCGCTCGCCAGCCACGCCTCGATCGCCTCCGCGTCGCCGGACTCGAGCGCGGCGCGGGCGGCGGCGAGGCAGCGTTCGACGGCGGCAAGTGCCTCGGAGACGGGGACGGCGTTTTCGGCGAGGATGTCGCGCCACATCTCGGGGGAGCCGGCGGCCAGGCGGGTGACGTCGCGGCCGCCGGGGCCCAGGTCGGCCCGCGCGATCCCCCGCTCCGCCAGCGCCGCCGCAAGCGCGCTGGAGACCACCTGCGGCAGGTGGCTGGTCCACGCGAGCCGCCGGTCGTGCTCCTCCACGCCGATCTCCACCACCCGTCCGTCGACCGATGCCCACAGCTCGCGCGCCAGTGCGACCGCCTCGCCGGCCGATTCGGGCGACGGGGTGAGGTAGATGGTGGCGCCGGCGAACAGGCCCCGCCGCGACGCGCCCCAGCCGCTGCGGTGGTCGCCCGCCAGCGGGTGCGCGCCGACGAAGGTGGCGCCCACCCCCAGCCGCCGCGCCGCGGCCACGATGCCGGCCTTGGTGCTCCCCGCGTCGGTGACCAAGCGCACGCCGGCGAGCCGCGGCAGCGCGCGCTCCAGCAGCGCCGGCGCGGCGCCCACGGGCACGGCCAGCACCAGCGCGTCCGCATCCTCCACCCCCTCCAGCCCCGGCCCCAGCGCGGCGGCCAGGACACCCTCAACGACGCCGGCATCCACCGCGCCGCCGTCGGCGTCGTGGCCCAGCACGCGCACGCCGCGCGCGGCCAGGTCGCGCGCCAGCGATCCGCCGATCAGCCCCAGCCCCGCGACGGCAACGGTGCGGATGCCGCTCACCCCACCTCCATCTGGGCGCGGCGGCTCAGGCCGATCAGGTGCCAGAAGATGTAGCGCACGTCCTCGTCGCCCAGCCCCAGCTCGCGCGCGAGCTCGCCCGCGCGGCGCACCACGGCGGCCTCGCGCGCGGGGTCGAGCGTGGGGATCCCCAGCTCGGTCTTGGCCACGCCCACCTCGCGCGCGATCCGCACGCGCTCGGCGATCAGCCCGATCAGCTCGCGGTCGATGCGCTCGATCTCGCCCCGCGCGTGCAGGAGGCGCGCGGCCGCGGGGGTCACCGGGGCGGCGGCGGTCACGTCGGTGGCGGTCATGCGGCCTCCCGGAGCCCCGGGGCCACCGGCAGCGGCAGCTCGCGCCCCACTGCGGCGGCGAACGGCTGCAGGGCGTGCATCAGCGCCTCGAACGCCTCCAGCGTGAGCGACTGGTCGCCGTCGCTGAGCGCCTGCTGCGGCTTCGGGTGCACCTCGATCATCAGCCCGTCGGCGCCCGCGGCGATGGCGGCGAAGGCCAGCGGCGCGACCAGGTCGGCGCGGCCGCCGGCGTGGCTGGGGTCCACCAGCACGGGGAGGTGCGTCTCCTTCTTCAGCACCGGGATGGCGGCCACGTCCAGCGTGTTGCGGGTGGCCGTCTCGAAGGTGCGGATGCCGCGCTCGCACAGGATCACGTCGCGGTTCCCCTGCGCCATCACGTACTCGGCGGCCATCAGCAGCTCCTTGATGGTGGCCGAGAGGCCGCGCTTGAGCAGCACCGGCCGCTGCACGCGCCCCAGCTCGGAGAGGAGCGAAAAGTTCTGCATGTTGCGCGCGCCCACCTGCAGCACGTCGGCGTGCTCGGCCACCAGCTCCACCTGGCGCGTGTCCATCACCTCGGTCACGATCGGCAGCCCCGTCTCGGCGCGCACCTCGGCCAGCATGCGCAGCGCCGCCTCGCCCAGCCCCTGGAAGGCGTACGGCGAGCTGCGCGGCTTGAAGGCGCCGCCGCGCAGCAGCCCCGCCCCCGAGGCGGCCACCGAGCGCGCGGTGGTGCGCAGCATCTCGCGCCCCTCCACCGAGCACGGCCCGGCGATCACCGCCAGCCGCCGCCCGCCGATGCCGGCGCCCGGGCCGTCGCCGGCGCGCACGATGGTGAGGTCGGCCGCGAACTCGCGCGAGGCGAGCTTGTACGGCTTCATCACCGGGGTGACGGACTCCACGCCGGGAAGCGACAGCAGCGCCGCCTCCTGCAGCAGCGCCTCGTCGCCGAGGCAGCCGATGATGGTGCGCAGCTCGCCGCGCGACACGTGGGTGCGCATCCCCAGCACCTCCACGTGCTCGCGGATCTGGTCGAGCTCGGCGTCCGTGACGTTCGGACGGGTGACGATGATCATGCTGCGGTCTCCGTGCGTTGGTGCGTGTGGCGGCCGGGTGCCGGAACGCGAAGAGGGCCCCCCGATCCGTTTGGGAGCCCTCTGGTGCTTCGCCGTCAGGGCTGTCGATTCAGCCGCGCACGACGAGACCCGGGCCCCCGAGGGAGAGCCCGTAGTGATAGCAGGCGGCGTCGGCAACGGCGTTTCTCATGGTTTCAAGGCTAACCGCGCTTCGCGGGATGCGCAAGCTCAGGCTGCAAAAAGGTGACGGAATGTGTGTGTAGCCTCCGTCGCGCCGCGGGTTGTGCGCCCGCCCCGCGCGGGGCAGATTCCGCCCCGCCACCTTATCCTCCTCTGCCCCCGGCGATTTCGTCTCGATGGCCGAACCCCTGATCCTGAGCTGGAGCGGCGGCAAGGACAGCACGCTCGCGCTCGACGCCCTGCGCGCGTCGGGCGAGCACGCGCCGATCGTGCTGCTCACCAGCGTCACCGCCGGCTACGAGCGCGTGAGCATCCACGGCGTGCGGCGCGAGCTGCTGCGCCGGCAGGCGGCCGCGCTGGGGCTGCCGCTGCACGAGTTCGAGCTGCAGCCCGAGAGCTCCAACGAGGCGTACGACGCCGCCCTCGCCGCGGCGCTGGGCGAGGTGCGCACCCGCTTCGACGCCACGCGCGTGGCCTACGGCGACCTCTACCTCGAGGAGATCCGGCGCTACCGCGAGGAGCGGCTGGCCGCGCTCGGCTTCGAGGCCGTCTTCCCGCTCTGGGGGCGCGACACGGCCGCGCTCGCCCGCGAGTTCGTCGACCGCGGCTTCCAGGCGCGGCTGGTGTGCGTGGACACCACCCAGCTCGACGCGGGCTTCGCCGGCCGCGCGTTCGACGCGGCGCTGCTGGCGGACCTGCCCGCCGGCGTGGACCCGTGCGGCGAGAACGGCGAGTTCCACACCTTCGTCGGCGGCGGGCCGGGGTTCGCGGCGCCCGTGGCGTACGAGGTGGGCGAGGTGGTGATGCGGCTGGAGCGCTTCGCCTATTGCGACCTGGTGCCGACCGTACCTGCCGCCGGCCCGAACTGATCGCACATCCCTCGCGGCAGCTCCCCCCATCCATCGAAGGCAGACCGCGTTCCCTGCTGCGAAACCGATAGAACGACAGGAAGGGCCTTCCGCGCGACGGGAGGCCCTTCTCGTGCTGCACGGACGCACGTGGGCGGTAGACGCCCCACACCCCACCTGGCGGATGGACGGAACCGGATTGTCGCGCCGCCTTGCTCCCGGCACCGCGCGCTTTAGACTGGGACCGTGGGGAGCCGACGCCTCCCCGCCGGCGTCCGGCTCGGACGCGACCGCCTTCACCCCGACGGGAGGTGCCATGGCCACGCTGCAGATCGAGTTCAACTGCCTCTGCATGTTCGTGCGCGACCGCGCGAGCCGGGTGGTGCACGTGCTGATGCCCTCCACCCACCACGCGCCCGACCACGCGGATCACCACGTGGTCAGGCTGATCCACCCCAGCTTCGGCGCGGAGCCGCAGGGGCGTTCGATGATCGGCTGGGCGCTCGCGCTGGGGCCGGCGCAGGGCGCGGCCGACGTCAGCCTGCGGCCGGCCGGCGGGAACGGCGCGATCGCCGACCTGAGCGCGGCCGCCGGGAGCGCGGTGGAGCGCGGGCTGGTGGAGCGGCCCGACGCGCGGATCGCCTCGCGCGTGACGCTGCGCGCGGGACGGATCGTCCAGGCGCGCGCGGAGCGGACGTGGATGCTGGACGGGCGCGAGGTGTCGATGGCGCACCGGGTGGTCTGGGAGATGGAGAACGTCTCCGAGACGGAGCCGCTCCCCTGGCGCTCGCTGGGCGCCGCCGGCCCGCCGCCGCTGGGCGCGCTGAACGAGCTGGCGCCCGAGGCCAGCCTCGCGGGCGAGCGGGTGTACAGGCTCCGCGTCTTCCACACCACGCCCGGCGCCCTGCCGCCCAACGACCGCCGCGGCACGCTGGACCCGGCGACGCTCGCCCGCCACTTCGCGCACTACTACACGCTCGTCGGCATCCCCCATCCCGCCTCGCACCTGCTCCCGGCGCTGGTCGAGGAATCCCGGCGCGCGGCGGCGGGCCGGGGCGCCGCGTCGCTCGCGGCGCTGGGAGCGCTGGGGCTGGCCTGGCGGCGTGGCGGAATGGGTGAAGACGAGGGCGCGATGGACCGGCGGCGCTTCGTGATCGGCGGCGGCGTGGCGCTGGGAGCGATGCTCCTGTTCGGCCGCTCGGCCGAGGCATGGGGAGCGGACGGAACGGCCATCGGCAAAGTCAACTGCGCGGTGGGAGGCGGAGACCTGCAACCGCCGACGCCGGGGACCGCGAGCGCGGGTGGCGGCTGGGCCTGCCTCGCGGGAGGCGGGGAGCTGTCGGCGGGCTCCGTCGGAACGGCCGGCTGCCTCATCGGAGGCGGGGAGGTGGCGATGGGCGCGGAGGCCTCGATCGCCTGTGTCGTGGGTGGCGGGCAGGTGGGTTGACCGCTCACCGCCAGCCGGAAGCCGCGGCAACAACGACGAAACACCTCGCAAACCGGCGAGGCTGATCCGCAACGAGAAGGGCCTCCCGCGCGGCGGGAGGCCCTTTGGCCGCTGCATGGACGCGTGGACGGGTTACGCGGGGCGGTAGACGCCCCACACCTCGCGGAGCGCGTCGCTGATCTCGCCGAGGGTGACCATCGCCTTCACCGCGTCGATGATGTGGGGCATCAGGTTGTCCGTCCCCTGCGCGGCGGCGCGGATCGCGTCCAGGCGCGCGCTCACCTCGGCCGGGTCGCGGGTGCGCTTGATCTCGGCGAGCTGCGCCTGCTGGCCGCGCTCCAGCGCCGAGAAGTCGGGCTGGGCCAGGTCCACCGGTGTCTCCGCCTGCGTGTAGCGGTTCACGCCCACCACCACGCGGTCGCCGTTCTCGATCCCGATCTGGTGCTCGTACGCGGCGCGGTGAATCTCGTCCTGCATGTAGGCGATCGCCTCGGCCGCGCCGCCCATCTCCTCGATCTTGTCGAGGTACTCGCGCGCCTTCGCCTCCACGGCGTCGGTGAGCGACTCCACGTAGTAGCTGCCGGCCAGCGGGTCCACCGTGTCGGCCGCGCCGCTCTCGAAGGCCAGCACCTGCTGCGTGCGCAGCGCCAGCGTGGCCGCCTGCGCGGTGGGGAGCGACAGCGCCTCGTCGTAGCCGTTGGTGTGCAGGCTCTGCGTGCCGCCCAGGACGGCGGCGAGCGCCTGGACGGTCACGCGCACGACGTTGTTCAGCGGCTGCTGCGCCTGCAGCGTCACCCCGCCGGTCTGCGTGTGGAAGCGCAGCTTGGCCGCCTCGTCGCCGGCGCCGAAGCGCTCGCGCATCAGCCGCGCCCACAGGCGGCGGGCGGCGCGGAACTTGGCGACCTCCTCGAACAGGTCGTTGTGGCTGGCGAAGAAGAAGGAGAGCCGCGGCGCGAACTTGTCGACGTCCAGCCCCGCCTTCAGCGCGCGGCGCACGTACTCGAGCCCGTCGGCGAAGGTGAAGGCGATCTCCTGCGCCGCCGTCGCCCCCGCCTCGCGGATGTGGTAGCCGGAGATGGAGATGGTGTTCCAGCGCGGCACCTCGGCGTTGCAGAACGCGAAGATGTCGGTGATCAGGCGCAGGCTCGGCTCCACGGGGAAGACGTAGGTGCCGCGCGCGATGTACTCCTTGAGGATGTCGTTCTGGATCGTCCCGCTGATCCTGTTCCGGGGGATCCCGCGCTCGTCGGCCACGGCGATGTACAGCGCCAGCAGGATCGCCGCCGTGGCGTTGATGGTCATCGACGTGCTGACTTTGTCGAGCGGGATGCCGTCCAGAAGCCTGCGCATGTCGGCGAGCGAGTCGATGGCCACGCCCACCCGCCCCACCTCGCCCGCCGCCATCGCCGCGTCGGAATCGTACCCCATCTGCGTGGGCAGGTCGAAGGCGGTGCTGAGCCCCGTCTGCCCCGCCTCCAGCAGCAGCTTGAAGCGGGTGTTGGTCTCCTCGGCCGTGCCGAAGCCCGCGTACTGGCGCATGGTCCAGAAGCGCCCGCGGTACATGGTGGGCTGGATGCCGCGGGTGAACGGGAACTCGCCCGGATAGCCCAGGTCGCGCTCGGGGTCCATCCCCGCGGCGTCCTCCGCCGTGTACAGCCGCTCCACCTCCACGCCGCTGGTGGAGACGAAGCGCTCGCGCCGCTCGGGGTGCTTGGCCAGCACCGGCGCCACCGCGCGCGCCGTCCACGCCTCCTTGCCGCCGGCCGCCGGCCCGGTGCCGCCGCTGTCCTCGCCGAGGTTGGCCGCCGCCACTGTATCGCTCATCTGGAATGCCGAAGTACGAGAGTTCGGATCACGGAACCGCGTTCGGGGGGCAAAGATAACGCCGACGGATGCGCGTGGCATCCGCCGGCGTTCCGGCCGCGCGACGTGGTCGCGGTCAGCCGCGTCTCACCCGCACACGTGCGGCGAGGTGAGCGCGATGCACGGGCACTCACGGGTCTGCGCCGTGGGCGCGATGTTGGCCAGCACGGTGCCGACCTCGTCCTCGACCGCCACGCCGAACGACTCGACCGCGAGCTCGTCCACGTCCAGCTTCAGCTTCAGCTTCAGCTTCTGCATCGGAACCTCCCGTCTGTGGTTTGACCATCGCTCCGGCGCCAGGCGCGCGGAGCGGGCGAGTCACGAACAATAACCCAACGTTTGCCTGTCCGCTAATGGGTTGCATCAACCGAAACGCTGTCGACGCCGCACGCTTGCGCGGTGGACGCACGCCCCACCCGGGCGTTCGAATTCGGCGCGGGAGCAGCATCTCGGACACGGTAGCGCCGATCCTCACCCGCGTGGGATGCGCATCGCGGCTGAAACCAGTGCAACGCGCGGAGCGTAGCCGAAAGAGCCGCCACGGCCGCGCGGCGTGCCCCCCTCGCGCCGCGCTTCTCCCCTTCGTTCCCGGAGCGTCGCCCGTGCAACTCATCCAACGCGTGCCCCTCGCGGCACTTTCCATTTCGGCGTGTGTCGCGGCGGCGGGATCGATGCCGCGTCCCGCCGTTTCGCAGCCGCACTCGCCCGCCGCGCACACCCGCGCCCCTGATCGAACCGCCGACTCGCTGCGCGCGGTGATGGACCAGAAGGCGCCGGCGTGGCTGGCGGAGCACCGCGTGCCCAGCATTGCCGTCGCCTACGTGCGCGACGGCGCGGTGGCGTGGACGCGCGTCTACGGCGAGCAGGGGCCGGGCGTGGCCGCCAGCGAGCGGACGCTGTACAACGTGGCCTCGCTCACCAAGCCGGTGTTCGCCGAGACCATGCTGCGGCTCGCCGCGGCGGGCCGGCTGTCGCTGGACGAGTCGATGGCGCCGAGCTGGGTGGATCCCGACGTCGCGGCCGATCCGCGCCACCGGCTGCTCACGCCGCGGGTGGCGCTCAGCAACCGCACCGGCTTCGCCAACTGGCGCCGGGAGACCGGCGGCGTGCTGCGCTTCCGCACGGAGCCGGGGACCACCTACGGCTACTCGGGCGAGGGATTCGAATACGCGCGCCGGTTCGCCAGCGCCAAGCTGGGCGCGTCGCTCGATTCGCTGGCCGCGCAGTACGTCTTCCGGCCGTTCGGGATGGCGCAGACGTCGTTCACGCGGCGCGACTGGTTCGCCGGCCGCGTCGCCGTGCCGATGGGCCCCGAAGGCCGCTACGGCGAGCCGTCCTTCGCGTCCCCCGCGAACGCGGCGGACGACATCTACACCACCATCGGCGACTACGCGGCGTTCCTGGTGGGCGTGATGCGCCACGACGGGCTGCCGGCGCGCTACGTGGCCCAGCGCGACTCCCTCCACGCGCTGGACCTGAGCCCGGCGTCCGCGTGCGACAGGGCGAAGGTGGCGCGCTGCCCGGGACGCATCGGCTACGCGCTGGGCTGGTCGGTGATGGAATACGCCGACGGGCCGCTGCTCTGGCACACCGGAGCCGACTGGGGCGAGAAGTCGATGGTCTTCTACTTCCCCGCGCGCAGGGAGGGCGTGGTGATGCTCACCAACGGCGCCAACGGCTTCAAGGTGATGATCGAAGCGGGGATCGTCCTTGCCGGCGACTCGCCCTTCGCCGAGTTCCTCGCCACCGGCAGGAGCTGACCTCGCACGATCTCTGGACGTATGACGATGGAAGAATCAGCAGAGGAGCCGGCGCTCCTCTGTTGATTCTCGAGGGAGGAAAGGAGTCAGGTGCGGGGAATATGCGAGTAAACTCGCCGCTACAACGGCACGCAGTCCGCCTTCGCGGACTTCAACGGCGGCCGAACGCCGGCGGATGCCCCTCGCGCATCCGCCGGCGTTCGCAGCCTCGCGCAGTTTGCGAGGCTTCCCATTGTATTAGCTGCGCCTTCAGCCGCCCCCGTCACGAAACGTCCCGCTCTCGTAACGGCCTCTCTCGGGCAAGAATTGCGTTGTGCTCGCTCACCGCACGCGCACCTCGAACCGCACGCTGTCCGCCGGCGGGACGGTTTCCCACGGGCGCTTGTAGACCAGGTGGATGGTGGCCTGCCCCGGTCCCGTGGTGGCGAAGGTCCAGGTCTCGGTGCCGCCGGCGCCGTTGTTGTCGCGGTACTTGCGCGGCACGGTGTAGCGCGTGCCCACGTGGCGCAGCGGCCCCAGCCCCGCCGAGTCCACCAGCACCCAATGGTAGCCGGTGCTCTGGTTCGACTTGAGGGCGATGTCGAACTCCGAGCCGCGCGGCATCTGGATCGGCTGCGCGGGGTCGCTGAACGTCTCACGGCCACCACCACAAGCAGCCGCGGCGACGAACAGGGTCAGTGCCAGCGTGGCTCGCCTCGTCATGGGTCCTCCCGGTGGAAACGATGCCGTCGGCGGCGGGGTCGCGGACGCGGCGCAGCTCCGCGCGATCCAGCTTCGAGAGCTGGCGGTTGCCCTGCCGCTTGGACTGGCGCCGCGCCGCGTCGAAGGCGCGGCGGCGCTCGAGGGCCGGGGCGCGCCGCGCCTCGACGTCCTCCAGCACGGCGAGCAGCAGCGACTCGTCCGGCGGCGCGGGCCAGGGCGCCGGCCGGCCGATGCCGTAGCGGGCGCCGGCGTCGTCGAACCGCTCGCCGGTGGCGTGGCACATCCGCCGGATGCACGAGCGCAGCGACGACAGCCGCAGCCAGATGCTCCGCTCGGGATCGCGCACCTTCACCGCCTCCACCCGGAACGTCATCGGCCCGCGCGGGTCAACGCGTCAGCAGCCCGGCATCCAGCACCAGCCCGCTCCCCGTCATGAACCGCGCGCGGTCCGACGCGAGGTAGAGCACGGCCTCGGCCACGTCCTCGGGCTCGATCCAGGGGACGGGGATGAGGTTGCCGGCCGAGGCCTCGGCGATCTCCTCGACCGTCTTCCCCTCCAGCTCGGCCAGGCCGTCGTTCATGGGCGTGTTGACGCCGGTGGGGTGGATGCTCACCACGCGCACGCCGTACGGCGCCAGCTCCAGCGCCCACGACTTGGTCAGCCCCACCAGGCC
>DASQLJ010000616.1:0-2561 GCA_035630095.1 Longimicrobium sp. | reverse complement strand
ATCGGCCTCCATCGGGCGGCAGGCGGTGGCAGCCGCATCGCCAGAGTTCGCCCGGGGTGACCGGCGGCCCGGCCCCAGTTGCGGCGTGGAGCGGGTGCGTCGCGGGGGTCAGGTCGAGGATGTACCACAAAAGCATTGGATCGGGTGCGCCGCGCAGGTCGTGGCGGGATCGACGATGCTGCCAATTCCGCCAGCGGATCGGCGCGGCGGCCGGCGGCGGTAACCCGCGCACCGCCCTGCGCGGAGCGGTCACGACGCCTAGCCCCGCCGTGGGGCGGGTGACGAGGACGGTCATGCCGCTGCGCCGCCGTTCAGCAGTCTCCACACCTTCAACGGCGTCGCGGGCATGTCGACATGCGCCACGCCGCGCTCCGCCAAGGCATCCACGACCGCGTTCATAACGGACGGCAGCGCGCCCGCGCATCCCGCCTCGCCGCAGCCCTTCGCGCCCAGCGCGTTGGTGCGCGCGGGAACGGGGTGGCTCGCGAAGCCGAAGAAGGGCGCGTGGTCCGCTCGCGGCAAGCCGTAATCCATGTAGGAGCCGCTCAAGAGCTGGCCTCCCTCGTCGTAGGCGGTCAGCTCCGTCAGCGCTTGGCCGATGCCCTGCACGATGCCGCCATGCGCTTGGCCCGCCACCAGCATCGGGTTCACCAACACGCCGAAGTCGTTGACGGTGACGTAGCCCACCACGGCCGTCTCGCCCGTATCGGGATCGATCTCCACCTCGGCGATGTGGCAGCCGTTCGGGAAGGCGGAGTCCTCGTACTGGTCGGTGTGGGACACGTCGAGCGTGCGGGGCATGCCCTCCGGCAGCCCCGGCATCGCGCGCACCCGCGCCGCGAGGTCGAGGATGCCGATCCCGCGGTCCGTCCCCACGATGCCGAAGCGCCCGGCGGAGAACTCGATGTCCCCCGCCGACGCCTCCAACACATGCGCCGCCAGCTCCCTCCCCTTTTCGATCACCAGCGCGCTGGCCGCCGAGAGCGCCGTCCCGCTCGCCATGATCGAGCGCGACCCGCCGGTGCCGCCGCCCGCGACCAGCAAGTCGCTGTCGCCTTGGGAAAGCCGGATCCGGTCGAAGGGGATGCCGAGCCGGTCCACCAGCACCTGCGCGAAGGGCGAGGCGTGCCCCTGCCCGTAGTCCAACGTGCCCGTCAGGATGGTCACGCCGCCGTCCTCGTCGAAGCGGATGCCGCCCATCTCCTTGGAGGGCGGCGCCGTCACCTCCAGGTACTGGCCGATCCCGATCCCGCGCAGCTTCCCGCGCGCGCGGCTCTCGGCCCGCCGCGCCGCGAAGCCGTCCCAATCCGCGGCGGCCAGCGCCTCCTCCAGGATCGCGGGGAACTCGCCGCTGTCGTAGCGCATGCCGGACGGCGCGCGGTACGGGATCTGGTCCGGGCGGATGTGGTTGCGCCGGCGCAGTTCCGCCCGGCCGATCCCCATCTCCCGCGCGGCGGCGTCGACCAGCCGCTCCATGTAGTAGTTGCCTTCGGGCCGCCCCGCGCCGCGGTAGGCGCCGACCGGGGTGGTGTTGGTGAAGACGCAGCGCGTCGAGACCTCCACCAGCGGCGTGCGGTACACGCCGACCACGTTCTTCACCGTGTTGCCCGTGGGGGGCAGCGTGGTCGCGTTGCTCAGGTACGCGCCGAGGTTCCCGAAGCCCGTGATCCGGACCGCGAGGAAACGCCCCTCCGCGTCCAGCGCCAGCTCCGCCTCCACGTCGTGGTCGCGCCCGTGGCTGTCCGACAGGAAGCTTTCGGAGCGCGTGTCCGTCCACTTCACCGGCCGGCCCAGCAGCCGCGCCGCGTGCAGCAGCGCCGGGTATTCGGGGTAGACGCTCGCCTTCATCCCGAAGGAGCCGCCGACGTTGCCCGTCAGCACGCGCAGCCCCTCGCGCTCCACGCCCATCACCTTGGCCAGGTTGGCGCGCATGCCGAACACGCCCTGGCTGCCCAGGCGCAGCACGTAGCGCCCGTCCTCGAACGTCGCGAGCGCCGAGCGCGGCTCCATCGGGCAGACGACCACGCGGCTGTTGCGGATGGACAGCCGCGTGACGTGCGCCGCCCGCGCGAAGGCCGCCGCCACGGCCCCGGCGTCGCCGTGGTGGAAGTCGACCACCTGGTTGCCCGGCACGTCGTCGTGGATCAGCGGCGCGCCCGGCGCGGCGGCGGCGCGCGCCTCGGTGACCGCGGGCAGCGGGTCGATGTCCGGCGCCACCGCCTCCGCCGCGTCGCGCGCCTGCTGCGCGGTTTCCGCCACCACGATGGCCACCGGGTCGCCGACGAAGCGCACCTTGCCGGTCGTCATCACCGGCTGGGTCGGCACGCGCGCCGCGCTGCCGTCCAGGTTCTTCTGGGCCACCGAGGCCGGCATGGGCCCCACCCCCGCCGCCTCGAGGTCGCGCCCGGTGAGGACGGCCAGCACGCCGGGCATCGCGGCGGCCCCGCCCGTGTCGATCCTGTTCAGGACCCCGTGGGCATACGGGCTGCGGACCAACGCCGCGTAGGCCTGCCCGGGCAGGACAAGGACGTCGGTGAAGCGCCCCTCGCCCCGCAGCAGCA
>DASQLJ010000615.1:0-2145 GCA_035630095.1 Longimicrobium sp. | reverse complement strand
AGCACGATGGCGCCCGAGCACATCGCGCACGGCTCCAGCGTCACGTACAGCGTGCACGCCAGCAGCCGCCAGTGGCCGATCACCTGCGCTGCGCGGCGGATGGCCACCATCTCGGCGTGCGTGCTGGGGTCCTGCAGCGTGTGCGTGAGGTTGTGGCCGGTGGCCACCAGCTCGCCGCCGCGCACGATCACCGCCCCCACCGGCACCTCGCCCAGCGCCTCGGCCGCGCGCGCCTCCTGCAGCGCCAGCCGCATCCAGCGCTCGTCCTCCGCCGCGAGCGCGTTCGCCGCTTCCCCGCCCCCCATCTCGCTCATCGACCTTCCCCGGGTTTCGGCTACACCGACGAGAAACGTAGTCGCCGGGCGGATCTGCACCAGATGAGGGAGGCGGAAGCACGTGCCGGCCTGGTGGCCACCGCGCCGCCCGACAGCACCATTCGGGCCCCCAACCTTTCGGCGCGGCTTCGCGAACGGTAGATTACCGCATGGCTTAGGCTTAGCCGGGGCGCAGAGGCGCCCCGGGGTGCCCAACCGCCGCGGTGCTCGTCTTCCGCAGACGAGCGCCGGGGCGGATTCTTATATCGCCGCGTGTGTACGCGGAGAAGGATCTTGATGGCGAAGGAAGAAGGCATTTCGGTTGAAGGCCGCGTGACCCAGGTGCTGCCCGACCGCAAGTACCGCGTGGAGCTGGAGAACGGCCACCAGGTGCTGGCCTACGGCGCCGGGAAGATGTCCAAGTTCCGCATCCGCGTGCTCGAGGGCGACCGCGTGACGCTGTCGCTGTCCCCGTACGACCTGACGCGCGGGCGCATCACTTTCCGTCACAAGTCGTAGATTTCGCGCGGCCCGGCCGCGCAGCCGTTTTCCCATCCGCCCCCCTGGACAGGAGCCGCGATGATGAAGGCCAACAGCTCGAACCGGATCAAGCCCGCCGACCTCCACGTGAAGTGCGAGGAGAAGCCGAACTGGGTGAGCGGGTCGGTGCGGCGCCCCAACGTGGGCGAAGAGGTGATGTGCACGGGCGGAACCGGCGTGGTGGTGGCGGTGCGCGGCAAGACCGGCGACGGCACGCCGCTGGTGCAGATCCAGCTCGAGGCGCCCGGCACCCCGGCCTTCTACGCCGCCGCCTCCAACGTGCTCCTGGCGCCCTGACCCGCTGCTCGGCCGCTGGCTGACGGTCGAACCGCGCGACGGCGCCTCGCCGGGCTCTCGTCCGACCCGGCCGCCGTCCGTAGAGCCGGTCATCGGGCACGACGAAAACGAGGGCCGCCTTCCGATTGGAAGGCGGCCCCCGTTCTTCAGTCGTTCAACGTCCGTGAGGACGCCTGCCGGGGCTCAGCCCAGGCGGGTGACGTTCTCGGCCGCGGGGCCCTTGGCGCCCTGAACCACGTCGAACTCCACGCGCTCGCCCTCGCTGAGCGAGCGGAAGCCGCTGCCCTGGATGGCGCTGTGGTGGACGAAGCAATCCTTGCTGCCGTCCTCGGGCGTGATGAAGCCAAAGCCCTTGGTGTCGTTGAACCACTTGACGGTACCGGTGGTACGCATCCCTGCTCCTTGTTGTTGATCCGACTCTCGTGAGGTGCGGAGCTTCCGTACCACCGATCGCCTAGTCCTGCGCGGGCTCGATCGCCCCCCGCGTATGGGCTTCAACGAGACGAGGGGCCCAAAACTACAAAAGGACCCGGGGCGCTTGCGTCCCAGGTCCTATCTGCAACTCTGGTCCCATGCTCGCTGAGTACAAATGATAAAGGGTGGCCCGCACGCCGTCAACCCCCTTGTTGCGCGTTTGTTCCGGACGAAGGGTAGCAGGGTGCGAATTCTCAGCTCTCACGCGGTAAATTCCGGTCCCGATCGAGGAATCACGATGCCGAAAACGAGTGCCGGACTGCTGATGTACCGCCGCGCGGCGGGGGGCGTGGAGGTGTTCCTCGTCCATCCCGGCGGCCCGTTCTGGGCGAAGAAGGACGCGGGCGCGTGGTCGATCCCCAAGGGCGAATACCTCCCCGGAGACGATCCGCTGGACGCCGCGCGGCGCGAGTTCGAGGAGGAGACGGGGATCGTGCCGGCGGGCGAGTTCGCGGAACTGGGCTCGATCAAGCAGCCCGGCGGAAAAGTGGTCACCGCCTGGGCGTTCGAAGGCGACGCC
>DASQLJ010000614.1:0-6845 GCA_035630095.1 Longimicrobium sp. | reverse complement strand
GGGCGGCGACCACACCGTGTTCATGGGAGAGGTGATGGCGGCCGACGCAAGCGAGGGTACCCCGCTGGTGTACTACCGGGGAGGATACGGCCGCTTTGTACCGTGACCTGATGAAGCGCGCGGGCGGGCTGCTGCGCCCGGGGCTGGTGGGCCTGGCGGTGGCGATCGTGGCGTTCGCCGGCGGCAGCCTGATGCTGTACGACGCCCGCGGCGCGCTCCCCGCCGCCGGCGGGCTGATCGCCACGCTCGCCGCCGCGCTGGCGGCCGGGCTGTGGGCCGGCGCCCCGGTGGACGACCCCGAGCGCCCGCCCGCCGGCCGCTGGATCGCGCTGGGGATCGCGCTGGGCGTGGCGGGGCTGGTGGCCAACGTCTGGCGCGTGTACCAGGGCGAGCGGATGGGCGGCGCCGGCCGCGCGCTGGGGCTCCTGTTCGTCGTGGGCATCCCCATCTACGCCGTGGGCTACCTCCTCCCCGCGCTCGCCGCGTGGGAGGCCAGCCGCGCCGAGAACGACGAGGGCGAGGACGAGCCCGGCGTGGCGACGCCGGCGCTGGTCTCCGCCGTGCTGGCGGGGGTGGCGCTGGGCGCCGCGGTCGCGGGGCTGGTGCTGCTCCCCATGATCGCGCCCGGGCCGCTGCTGCTGGGCACCGCGGCGGTGATCACCTTCCCGCTGATGTACCCGCGCCACACGCGCGGCTCATCCACCGAGGAGCAGGTGCTGATGGAGGAGCAGACGCCCTTCGGCACGCTGCGGGTGGTGGAGATCGTCTACCCCGGCAAGCGGCAGCCCGAGCGGCGCCTCTACCAGAACGACGAGATCGAGTCGGGCGAGCTGACGCGCACCGGCGCGCCCACCTTCGCCTACGTGGCCGCGGGCGAGCGGCTGTTCGCGGAGGTCGAGCGGCCGGGGATGGCGTACCTGTTCCTGGGCGGCGGCGCCTACACGCTGCCGCGCCGCATCGCCGAGCGCGACCCGCGGGCGCGCATCACCGTGGTGGAGCTCGACCCCGAGGTCACGCGCGCGGCGTACCGCTGGTTCGGCCTGCGCCCCGAGCACGGCATCCACACCATCAACGGCGACGCGCGGCCGGTGGCGGCGGGGCTGCCGCCGCAGAGCTTCGACCGCGTGTTCGTGGACGTGTACGACGGGACGGAGACGGTCCCCTACGCCCTGGTGACGCTGGACGGGATGCGCGAGATCGGGCGGCTGCTGCGCCCCGGCGGGGTGCTGGTGATGAACGTGATCGGCGTGGCGGAAGGCCCCGGCGACCGGCGCTTCTGGTCCACCGTGCGCACGGCGCGCGAGGCGTTCGCGGGGCTGCGGCTGTACCACCACCTGGGCCGCGACTTCCCCGAGCGGCAGAACTTCCTGCTCACCGCCGGTCTCGACGCCGACGCGCGCTTCCCCGCGGCGGCCGGCAACTTCGAGGCGTGGCCCGAGGCCGAGTGGCCGCGCGCCGCGGGCACCACCGTCTTCCGCGACCGCTTCGCCGAGCCCGAGCCGAAGCGCGCGCCCCTTGCCGGCGGCGACCGCCCCGACCGCGCGTTCGTCCGCGCCGACGCCCCCACCCAGGCGGACGCGGGGAACTGACCGTCTCGTCGTCTGATACGGGGTGCGGAAAGTTGGTGCCGGGGCCCGGGGTGGACGAGCGGGGTGCGGGCGTGTCCCTCCGCTGCGCTCCGGGCCGGGCTTCGCGCGCCGTAGGCAACGATACCGCCGTTGCCAACGGCGCCGAGCCGCCGTCGCGCCATGACCTCTCTCGTTCCCGCGGTCACCGATGCGGGCGCGCCGGCGTCTCGGCCCTCCGGGCGCGAATCCCTCACGCAACCGTTCGTTCGCGGAACGGAGTTCGTGGGATCCACATGAATCTCGTCGGATCGAACGAAAGAGAAGCGGCCCCGGCATCGACTGCCGGGGCCGCTGTTTTTCGTATCGACCAACGCCGTGCAGGCCCGCGGCACCGCGCCCTCTCCGGCCGCCTCAGGGCGTCCACCTCTCCCGGAACGGGAGAGGGTACGCGCCCCCAGGCGCGGGGAGAGGGCCCGCGGGGTCGAGGCCGCACACAGACTCTCAGGCGTGCACCAGGGGACTGCAACCGTTTAGACCGGACGAATCCGGACCGCCCGTCAGTACCGCATCCCGGAAATCATCGCCTGGAGGAGCGAGATCACCAGGATCGCCACCATCGGCGAGAGGTCGAACATGCCGGTGCGCGGCAGGAGCGAGCGGATCGGCTCCAGGATCACGTCGGTGGACGAGCGGACGAGCTGCACCGCCGGGTGGCGGCTGTGCGGCCCCGCCACCCACGACAGGATCACGCGGGCGATGATCAGCAGCTCGATCAGCTGCAGGAACATGTACAGCACGCTCCAACCCATGGGGCCACCTCCAGATATGTACCGAGGCTCAGCCGCCCGGGCTGCGGGCGGGGCCGAGATAGACGACGATCGGCGACTGCAGCGCGCGCGCGGCGGCCTGCAGGCGTTCGGGCGTGAGACGGGTGAAATCGACCAGCGTGGCGGTGCGGTCGCCCAGCAGCGCCGCGCGGGCCATGGCGGCCGCGCGCTGCTCGGGGAGCCCCAGCTCCATCAGCCGCTCGCCGCGGAAGCGCCGCAGCCGGTCCAGGAACACCGCGGGCGACAGCGCCGCGCCGGCGTACCCGCCCACCGCCTCGCGGAGCTGCCCGGCCCACTGCTCCGCCTCGCGCGGGGGCACCACCACGGTCAGCCGCAGCTCGCCGCCGCCGGCGTAGCGCACCACCTCGGCGCGGCTGTTGTAGACGGAGCGCCGGCTGGGCCCGAAGCTCACCCGGTCGAGCGCGAGCTGCGCCAGCATGCGCAGCGCCTCCACGTCGCTGTCGGGCCCGTAGCGCCAGGTGGCCGACACCCAGGTGGTGATGGAGTTGTACTCCGCGTCCACCGTGCTGTCGCCCGGCTCGGGGGCCGGCACGCTGTCGGCGCGCAGCTCGCCGGCGGGCATGTGCGGCGCCATAGCGTCGCGCGCCTCGGCCTCGTCCACCGGCCCCACGATCGCCACTACGGAGCGCTCGGGGGTAAAGTTTTGCCGCAGGAAGGCGTCCACCTGGCTCACCCGCACCGCGCGCACGCTGGTGGCCGTGCCGACGGAGGGGCGGCCCCACGGATGCTCGGTTCCGTAGACCGCGCGGGCCCGCTCGCGCTCGAGCGCGTCGGCGGGGCTGGCCTCGCGGCCGGTGAGCTCGCGCACGATGGCCGCGCGCTGCCGCACCACCGCCGCGCTGTCCACCGGGTCGCGGAAGATCGACACCATCAGCAGCCGCGCGGCCTCGGCCCAGGCGTCGGGGGCGGCGGTGAGGGTGAAGGCGATGGCGTCCTTCTGCTGGTCCACGTCGAGCCGCGCGCCCAGCGAGTTGAAGGCGGCGCGCGAGGGCTCCACCACCGAGCGCGCGGCCAGGTACGAGATCCCCGCCTGCGCCGCCGTCTCGTCCGCCGGGCCCACGCCCACCACCACCTGCACGGCGACGACGGGGGTACCCGGCTCGGGGCGCACGAACACGCGCTCCTGCGCCGACGCGCGGCCGGTCCACGCGGCCAGCGCGAGCAGCGCGCCGGCCGCCGCGCGGAAGGTGCGGGCGCTCATCGGCGGCGCTGGTCGGCGGGGATGCGCTGCGGGGCCACGTTCACCGTGCCCGGCTCGGCGGCGGCGAGCTGCTCCAGCACGCGGCGCACGTCGGCCTCCGTCACCTCGCCCAGGGCGGCGTAGTAGCGCTGCGTGGCGTCGCGGCCGCCGCCGCGGTCGGCGAACTCGCCCAGCAGCTCGGCCATGCGCTCGGGGGTACGCGAGTAGAAGAGCATCTCGCGGCGGACGGCGGCGCCCGCCGCGCGCACCGACTCGTCGGTCACGCCGGCGCCCAGCGTCTCCAGCGCGGCGGTGACGGTGCGGCGCGCGGCGGGGACCAGCGAGTCGGGGGTGGCCACCACCAGCGCCAGCGCCTGCCCGTGGTGCGTCCACCAGTGCTCCACCTCCACCGACGAGCGCGTCATCCGGCGCCGCAGCGAGTTGCGCAGCAGCCGCGCGGTCACGGAGAGCGCCGCCGCGTCGGCGCTGTCGGCGCGCCAGGCGGTGCCGATCCACCCACGCGTGGCCTGCGGCGTGTCGGCCGCCAGCGAGGCGACGGTATCGGCCAGGTCGGGCGGGAGGCGGCCGGGGGCGGGCGCCTCGGGGAGCGAGCGGAAGGCGCGCTCCACCGCGTTCAGGTTCACGTCGCCCACCGCCACGATCGACACGCGGTCGGGCGCGTAGATCTCGCCCCAGACGTCGGCCAGGGGGGCCGACTGGAGGCGGGCGGCGGCGTCTTCGGTGCCGGCGGGGGGGAGGTCGGCGGGGAAGAGCTGGCTGCGCAGGCGCGCGCGGACGTACCCCGCGGCGGTCTCGCGCTCGGCCGAGCGCTCGCCGGCGAGCGCGCTGAGCGCCTGCAGCATCCCCGCGTTCGCGCCGCCGCCGGGCACGCGCAGCGCCGAGCGGAGGATCCCGGCCAGGTAGTCGAGCTCGGTGGCCGGGCCCACCACGCTGTAGACGATGGCGTCGGAGCCGCGGATGGCCTGCACGCGGCCGCCCACCCGCGCCGCCTGCTCCTCGAGCGCGGGGAGGTGCAGGTGCTGGAAGAGGTGGCCGGCGCCGGCGTACCCCGGGGGGTCGCTGGCCACGATGCTCATCCGCAGCGCCACCACGGGGAGCGCCGGCTGGTTGTGCACGGTGATGGCCGGCGCGGCCTGCGTGGGCGGCGGCCGGTGTCGGGCGGTGTCGGGCGGCGCCGCCGCGAGGGCGAGCGCGAGCGAAAGCGTCAGCATTCCTGTGCCACTTACGAACTGAAGGAGCGCCGCGGGTCGGGCGCTCCCTCGAAATTACGACATCTGGCGGCCGGTGGCGAACCGGGGGCGGCTTCGTCCGGCGGGCTTCTACCCGAGAAACGGGACAGGGGTTCGACACGCCCAAGGTAATGAGCGCGGCCTCGGCCCCGCGGGCCCCCTCCCCGCGCCTGAGAGCGCTCGCCCTCCCCCGCTTCGCGGGAGAGGGTGTGGGGATCCGCGCGGCCTGCGAGGTTGCGTGCACGCTCAGGCCGCGGCGCGGCCGGGTGACTCTCCAGGGAAATGGCGGGAGGCAACAGCGTCCGCGGATGGAGCGATGCGCGAGGGATGCGCGCCCGGAGGGCCGGGACGACGGCGGCGGACGCGAAAACGGCGGGCCGGCCTCGATGCCGGTCCGCCGCCGTTGGCCCGGCGCGGTTGGGCACAGTGGTATCGTGCCCTACCGCGCGCGCAGCCCGTTTTGGCGCCTGGGCGCCAAACGCGCCCTACTCCTGCCGTTTCCGTTGACGATCCCTGGGAATCGCGACGATCAATCGGGAATCGCGTCGGCGACGATGAAGTTGAGCGGGTCCACCTCGCGGCCGTCGATCTCCACCTCGTAGTGCAGGTGCGGCCCGCTGGTGAGGCCGGTGGCGCCGACGAGGGCGATCACGTCGCCGCGCTTGACCGTCTGCCCGTTGCGCACCAGGAGGCGCGAGGCGTGGGCGAAGCGGGTGACGTAGCCGTAGCCGTGGTCGACCTCGACCATGCTGCCGTAGCCGTTGCCCTTGTTCCCCGAGAAGCGCACCACGCCCTTGGCCGGCGCCAGGATCGGCTCGCCCACGCGCGCGGCGATGTCGATCCCCTTGTGCGGCCGGGTGATGCGGAGCACGGGGTGGTAGCGGCCGGTGGAGAAGAGCGAGGAGAGCGGCCCCGACGCGGGGGCGATGGTGGGGGTGCTGGCGAGGCGCTCGCGGTTGCGCTGGAGCGCGCTGAGCGCCTGGTCCATGCTGGTGCGCAGCAGCGCCGCGCGGCGGTTGAGCGCGTCCAGGCTGGTGCTGGCCTGGTTGACCTTGCCCCCCACCTCGGGGTTGAGGTGCATCAGCGCCTGCTCGCTCATGCTGCGCGACCCGGCGCCGCGCACGTCGGCGGCCAGCCTGCCCAGCCCCGAGATCACGCGGTACTGCTCGTCCTTCTCCGACAGGGTCTCGATGGAGCGGTTGAGCTGCTCCATCTCGCCGCGCATCTCGTCGACCTCGGCGGCCAGCAGCTCGTTCTCGCGCACCAGGGCGGTGCTGCGCACGTGCTGGCCCTGCTTGATGAAGAAGGCGACGGTGAAGGTGCCCAGCAGGAACACCACCAGCACCACGGCCGAGATGATGGCCCGCACGTCCTTCCACGCGACCTGGAACGATCGGACGCGCTCGTTGTCATGCGGAACGAGCATGAGCGTCCAGCGAGATCCTGACATTGTCTCGGTAGGCGGCTGTCGGACCGGAGAAGCGTACCGGCCAAGCGGTGTAAGTAATGTGGAGGGGCCATGATAAGCCCATCCAGCGGGGGAGTCAACCTAATTCGCCCGACGGTGGCGGCGGGGAGCGCACCCCACGCGGCCGCATGTCGTTGCAATGCAGGCGCTTGCGGTGCATCGGCACGCAGGTGGAGCGGGGTGGCCGGAAGGTGTCCCCACACCCGTAAGCTCCGGCCACCCACACCTCACCGACGCACGACCTGCCCGGATTGTCGTGGGAGTCGCCGCATACAAAGGCAACCGCCGTACCCGGTTGGGCACGGCGGCGTAAACGTGTGCGGGAGGAACACTTGGCGTTGGCACGCAGGCGCGCGGCACGGCCCCGGCGCGGTGCATTTTGCCCGGAGTCTCGCACTCTGTTACGGCGGATTGCGGGAACTGACACTGGGGGGATTCGATCTACTGCGTGCGTTCTCGGCCCCGCGGGGGCCCCCTCCCCGCGCCTTGGAGCGCTCGCCCTCCCCCGCTTCGCGGGAGAGGGTGGTGGGT
>DASQLJ010000613.1:0-7081 GCA_035630095.1 Longimicrobium sp. | reverse complement strand
TCTCTGGGAGGTGAGAAATACTTCGGGGTCACGGTCCGACGGCGAACCAGAAGAATTTCCGGCCCCTCTGTTCAGGTGCCTGATAGAAACCCTCGCCTACGCCGCCTGAGAAAGGCCAAAGTCGAGCTCAGGATGACATCGCCTCAGCCTCGCGCAGTTTGCGAGGCTTCCCATTGTTCTAGCCGCGGCTTCAGCCGCCCGTGACGATGCCTGCATCCCCTGCCAACCGGGGTTAGGAGCAGCGGAGGGGCGGCATCACCATCTCGCAAAGAGAGACCGAATCACCCCTCGTCGAACTCGTCCTGCAGGAGCAGATCGCCTTCCAGCATCGCCAGCGTGGCGGCGTCGATCCCGGCGAGGGCGAAGTCGGAGGGGGTGTGGCGCGCGGCGCCGGCGGAGCGGCAGTGCGCGACGATCTCGCGCAGCTCGTCCAGGAAGCGGCCGGCCAGCCACGCCACCGTGTCGCGCCGGTGGACGTCGGTGGCGAACTCCCAGCGGCAGCGCAGCCGCCCGCCGTGCACGATGGCGTTGACCTCCAGCAGGTGCGCGCGCCTGCTCCCGGACGGGTGGACCAGCGGCCCCATCCCCTCGTCGGCGAGCGCGAACGCCTGGTCGCCCGAGATGGCCGGGTCGAGCTGCCCCAGGTAGTTGAAGGCGACCCCGGCGGCCGGGAGCGCCGCCAGCGCCGCGCGCACCGCCGGGTCGGGCGAGAGCCAGCGGAGCACGCCGAAGCCGATCCCCCGGCTGGGGACCGCCCGCAGCCGCTCCTTGGCGGCGACCAGCGCCTCCCCCGGCCCCTCCGCCCCGCGCAGGTCCAGCGCTACGGGAAAGAGGGTGGTGAACCAGCCCACCGTGCGCGACAGGTCCACGTCGGCGAAGATCGGCTCGCGGCCGTGCCCCTCGAGGTCCACCAGCACCCGGTCGTCGCCGGTCCACGCCGCCAGGGTGCGCCCCAGCGCGGCCAGGAGCGCGTCGTTGGCCTGCGTGTGGTAGACGGGAGGGACGTCCTGGAGGAGCGCCCGCGTCGTCTCCTCGTCCAGCTCGGCGTCCAGGTGGGCCGCCCGCTCCACCCGGTTCTCCCCGCCCGCGAAGTCCACGGGAACGGGCGGGGTCCCCGCCGGCACCGACGCGAGCCAGGCCGCCGCCTCCGCTGCCATCGCCGGGGAGCCGGCGTGCCCGGCGAGCCGCGCCGCCCACGCGCGGAACGAGGTGGTCTTCGCGGGGAGCCGCGGGGCCTCGCCGCGGAGGGCGGCGTCGTAGGCGGTGGCCAGGTCCTCCACCAGCACCCGCCACGACACCCCGTCCACCACCAGGTGGTGGACCACCAGGAGGAGCCGCTCGCCCCCCTCGCCCAGGTCGAAGCGCGCCACGCGCAGGAGCGGCCCCCGCGCCAGGCAGAGCGAGGCGTGCAGGCGCGCCGCCTCGGCCTCCAGCGCGGCGGCGCGCTCCGCGGCGGGGAGGGCGGAGAGGTCGTGGGCCGAGACCGGCGCCTCGCCGTCCGGCGCCGCGAAGCGCTGCGTCCACCGCCCCTCCGCGTCGGCGGCGAAGCGCAGCCGGAGCGCGTCGTGATGCGCGAGGAGCGCGGCGACGGCGGCGCGCAGCGGCGCCGGGTCCAGCGGGGCGCGGGGATGCAGCAGGAGCGCCTGGTTCCAGTGGTCGCGCGCCGCGATCTCCTGCGCGAAGAACCAGTGCTGGATCGGCGTGAGCGGCGCCTCGCCCACCACGTCGCCCTGCTCGGCGGCCGCGGCGCGCTCCGTCCCCGCCACCCGCGCCAGGGCGGCCACCGTGGGGTGCTCGAAGAGCTGCCGGGGGGTGATTTCCACCCCGCGCCGCGCCGCGCGGGCCACCACCTGGAAGGTGAGGATCGAGTCGCCGCCCAGGGCGAAGAAGTTGTCGGCGGTCCCCACCCGCTCCACCCCCAGCACCTCGGCCCACACCGCGGCCAGCGCCGCCTCGGCGGGGGTGGCGGGGTCGCCGCCCTGGCCGCCGCCCCACTCGGGGGCGGGGAGGGCGCGGCGGTCCAGCTTGCGGTGCGCGGTGAGCGGAAAGGCGCCCAGCACCACCGCCGCCGCGGGGACCAGGTAGCCCGGGAGGCGCTCGCCCAGGAAGGCCAGCAGCTCGGCCGGCGACGGATCTGCGCCGGGGGCGCGGACGGCATAGGCCACCAGCGCCCGGCCGCCGGGGGCGTCGTCGCGCACCAGCACGGCGGCCTCGTCCACCCCCGGGTGCTCGCGGAGCGCGGCCTCCACCTCGCCCGGCTCCACGCGGAAGCCGCGGACCTTGGCCTGGTGGTCGGTGCGCCCCACGAACTCCAGCGTCCCGTCGGCCAGGCGGCGGGCGTGGTCGCCGGTGCGGTAGAGGCGCGCGCCCGGGCGGCCGAAGGGGTCGGGAACCAGCCGCTCGGCGGTGAGCGCGGGGCGCCGGGCGTAGCCGCGCGGCACCGACGGGCCACCGACGTACATCTCCCCCACCACCCCCACCGGCACGGGCTCCATCCACCCGTCCAGCAGGTGGACGGCGCGGTCGCCCACCGGCGCGCCGATCGGCACGGCGCTCCCCGCGAACTCCGGGGCGATCGGCTGGCAGGTGGCGAAGACGGTGCACTCCGACGGCCCGTAGCCGTTCACCAGCCGCAGCGCCGGCCACCGCTCCAGCGCCCGCCGCGCGTGCGCGGCGGAGACGGCCTCGCCGCCCGTCATCACCTGCCCCACCCCGTCCAGCGCCTCGGGGAAGGTGTCCACGATGGCGTTGAAGTAGGCGGCCGAGAGCCAGAGGGTGGTCACGCCGTGGCGGCGCACCTCGGCGGCCAGCCCCGCCGGGTCGGACGAGGCGCCGGGGTAGAGGACGCACCGCCCGCCGGTGAGGAGCGCCGGCCACAGCTCCAGCGTCAGCGCGTCCCACGAGGTGGAGGAGTGCTGGAGGAGGACCTGCTCCGCGTCGAACGCCGCGTACCCCGCGTCCCAGAAGAAGCCGGGGATGGCGCGGTGCGGGACGGCCACCCCCTTCGGGCGCCCGGTGGAGCCGGAGGTGAAGATGACGTACGCCACGTGCTCCGGCGTCGCCCCATCGTCCGGCGCCACGGCCGGCTCGGCGGCGGCGGCGGCCTCGGCCTCCTCCAGCACCACCACGGGGAACCCGGCGGGGACGGCGCCCCGGTGCCGCGCCGCGGCCAGCACCAGCGGCGCCGCGGCGTCGCCCAGCATCGCCGCCACCCGCTCGGGCGGGTACGAGGGGTCCAGCGGGAGGTAGGCGCCGCCGGCCTTGAGCACCGCCAGGAGCGCCACCACCATCCCGATCCCCCGCTCGGTCACGATCCCCACCGCCACGTCGGGGCCCACGCCGTGCGCGCGGAGGCGCCGGGCGAGCCGGCTGCCACGCGCGTCGAGGTCGGCGTAGGTGAGCCGCTCGTCCCCGGCGACCAGCGCCACCGCCCGCGGGGTGCGCGCCGCCTGCGCGGCGAAGAGGGCGTGCACGGTGGCGTACGGCGCCCGCCCCGGCGCGGCCGACCACGCCAGGAGCGCGGCGCGCCCGGCGCCGTCCACCAGCGCCAGGTCCCGCAGCCGGGTCTCGCCGCCGGCGGCCGCCAGCCCGGCCAGCAGGGTGCGCACCCCGTCCAGCATGCGCGCGGCCGCGGGCTCGCCGGCGCGGTCGCGGGCGTGGGTCAGCGCCAGCTCCAGCGCGCGCCCGGGGACGGCGGAGAGGGTGAAGGGGTAGTGCGTGTGCATCCGCGAGGCGGCGGCGGCGACCGAGACCCCCGGGAGGGCGCCGCGCAGCGCGTCGCCCGGCGGGTAGTTCTCGAACGCCACCACGCTCTCGAAGAGCGCGTCCCCCGCCCCGCTCCACTGCTGCACGCGCGCCAGCGGCGTGTGCTCGTGGTCGCGCAGCCGCGCCTGCGCCGCCTGCAGCCCGGCCAGCCAGGCGAGCACCCGCTCCCCCTCGGCCACCCGGGCCCGCACGGGAAGGGTGTTGATGAACAGCCCCACCGTCTCCTCCGCCGCGGGGAGCGCCGCCGGGCGCCCCGAGACGGTGGCGCCGAAGACCACGTCGTCCGCGCCGCCGGTGCGCGCCAGGAGGAGCGCCCAGGCGCCCTGCACCACGGTGTTCAGCGTCAGCCGCTCGCGCCGGGCGAAGGCGCGCAGCCGCTCCGTCTCCTCCTCCGTCAACGCGACGACGAGGCGGCCGTGCCCCGCCTCGGGCTCGCCGTGGGCGCGGTCGCGGCCGGGGTCCAGGCGCGCCGGCTCGCCCAGCCCGTCCAGCGCCGCGCGCCAGAACGCCTCGGCGCGCGCGGGATCCTCGCGGCGGAGCCAGGCCACGAAGTCGCGGTAGGCGGGGGGCGCGGGGAGCGCCGGCGCCTCGCCGCGCAGCGCCGCCGCGTAGCACGCCGCCACCTCGCGGAAGACCAGGGGGAGGCTCCACCCGTCCAGCACCAGGTGGTGGTGCGTCCACGCCAGCGTCCACGCCTCGTCCGCCGTGCGGATGAGCGCGGCGCGCAGCAGCGGCGCGCGGTCCAGGTCGAAACCGCGGACGCGGTCGTCCTCGCGCCAGGCAGCGAGCCGCCCGGCCCGCGCCTCCGACGGGACGCCGCGCCAGTCCGCGCGGTGCAGCGGCATCCGCGCGCCGCGGAAGACCACCTGCAGCGGGCGGTCTCGCCCCTCCCAGAGGAAGGCGGTGCGCAGCGCCGCGTGGCGTTCGACGACGGTGTCCCAGGCGCGGGCGAAGGCGTCCTCGTCCAGCGCGCCGGCCAGCTCCCAGGCGTATTGCGCGACGTACGCCCCGCCCTCCGGCGCGGAGAGGGAGTGGAGGAGCAGCCCTTCCTGCAGCGGGGTCAGCGGATGGACGTCCTCCACATCCGCGTCCGCCGCCCGCATCCGCGCCGCCTCGGCCTCCGTCTGCCGGTCGAAGGCGGGGGCATCGGTGTCGGACTCCACCGTGGACTCGGCCGCGCCGTCCGCCCCCTCGTCCACCCCGGCGACGGCGGCGAGGGCGGCGACGGTGGGGTGCTCGAAGAGGTCGCGCGGGGTGAAGCGGAAGCCCGCCTTCCGCGCGCGGGAGACGATGCGGAGCGAGAGGATGGAATCGCCCCCCGCCTCGAAGAAGTTGTCCTCCACCCCCACCCGCGGCCGTTCCAGCACCTCGGCCCAGATCGCCGCGAGCGCGGCCTCGGCGGGCGTGCGGGGGGCGATGGACGCCGCGTCGGCGGGGAGCTCGGCCGGGGGCGCGGGGAGCGCCTTGCGGTCGATCTTCCCGCTGGGGGTGAGCGGGAGCGCGGGGAGGAAGACGAACCCGTGCGGAACCATGAACTCGGGGAGCCGCTCGCGCACCCAGGCGCGCAGCTCGCCCGCGGCGGGCGCGTCGCCGTGCGCGGCCACGTAGGCCACCAGCCGCGCGCCGGGGCCGCCCTCGGCGCGGACGGCGACGGCGGCCTCGCGCACCGCGGGGTGGCGGAGGAGGACGGCCTCGATCTCCCCCGGCTCCACCCGGAAGCCGCGCACCTTCACCTGGTGGTCGATCCGCCCCAGGAACTCCAGCTCGCCGCCGGCCGCCCACCGCGCCCGGTCGCCGGTGCGGTAGAGCCGCGCGCCGGCGGGCCCGAAGGGGTCGGGGACGAACTGCTCCGCCGTGAGCGCCGGGCGCCCCAGGTAGCCGCGGGCCAGCCCGGCCCCGCCCAGGCACAGCTCGCCGGCCACCCCCAGCGGCGCCGGGCGCCCGTGCTGGTCCAGGAGGTAGACGCGGGTGTTGGCCAGCGGCCGGCCGATGCTCACCGCCCCCTCGGCGGGGGCCACGCGCGTCCAGGTGGCGTAGGTGGTGTACTCGCTCGGCCCGTACAGGTTGAAGAGCGGGATCCCCCGCGCGGCCATGCCGTCGGCCAGGGCGCGCGGCAGCGGCTCGCCGGCCAGGTTCACGGCGCGGAGCGAGGGCGGGAAGCCGTCCGTCCGCAGCAGCTCGGCGCAGGCGGAGGGGACGGTGTTCACCAGCGTCACCTCCCCCGCGGCGGGGAGCTCGGGGAGCGCCAGGGCGTTCTCCGCCAGGATCACCCGTGCCCCGACGGCGAGCGGGAGGAAGAGCTCGAAGACGGAGAGGTCGAAGCACACCGAGGTGGAGAAGAGCGTCGCCTCCAGCACCTCGCGCGGGAACGACGCCCGCCCCCAGTGGAGGAAGGCGGCGGCGCTGCGGTGCTCGATCGCCACCCCCTTCGGCCGCCCCGTGGAGCCGGAGGTGTAGATCAGGTACGCCAGCGACTCGGGCGGCACCGCCACGCCGGGGTCCGTGCCTTCGTGTAGGGCGATGTCGGCCGCGTCGGTGTCCAGGCACACCGTGCGCCCGCCGTGCGCGGGGAGGCGCGCCAGCAGGTGCGACTCGGTGAGCAGGACGGCGGCGCCCGCGTCTTCCAGGGTGAGGGCCAGCCGCGCGCTGGGGTACGCCGGGTCCAGGGGGACGTAGGCGCCGCCGGCCTTGAGCACGGCCAGGATGGCGGCGACCAGCGACGGCGTGCGCCCCAGGCACACGCCCACGCGCACGTCGGTCCCCACCCCCAGCGCGCGCAGGTGCCGGGCGAGGCGGTTGGCGCGCTCGTCCAGCTCGCGGTAGCCGATGCGCTCCTCGCCGGCCACCAGCGCCACGGCGCCGGGGGTGCGGCGCGCCTGCGCCTCGAACAGCCCGTGCAGCGACTCGCCCGCGGGAAGCGGCCGGGCGGTGTCGTTGAGCTCCACCAGCACCCGCCGCCGCTCGGCGTCGTCCAGCAGCGCCAGGGTGCCCACCGGCCGGTCGGGCTCGGCGGCGGCGCCGGCCAGGAGGGCGCCCAGGTGCGCCGCCATCCGCGCCATCGTCTCTGGCTGCCACAGCTCCGCGCGGTAGACCAGGCGGCCGGCGATCCCGTCCTCGCCGTCCTCCAGCTCCAGGAGGAGGTCGAACTTGGCGTCCTCCTCCTCGCGGGGGAGCCGCTCCAGCGCCCGGCCGCCCAGCGCCGGCTCGTCGCGGCCGGCGCCCTGCACCACCAGCATCGCCTGGAAGAGCGGGGTGTGGGCGAGGCTGCGCTCCACGTCCAGCTCGTCCACCAGCTTCTCGAAGGGGAGGTCGGCGT
>DASQLJ010000612.1:0-22590 GCA_035630095.1 Longimicrobium sp. | reverse complement strand
AGGTCCGCCGAGCGGCGGCTGAAGCCGCAGCGCCGCAGCAACAACTACGAAAAGCCTCGCAAACTGCGCGAGGCTCGACGGATCGGTGACAGTGTCGCGGCTCGAGAATAGAGCGTAGCGAAAATGATTGCCTGGATCGAGCGAGTGCGGAGGCGAGGCGAACGTCGCCCGGGCATGTGCTGAGTTATCGGTTTTTTGAACATGGACACTACCCCGCCAATCGCACGTGGGCGGAGGATTGATCGACATCTTCCGATCGAGCAGTTTGCGGTGACGGCCAGCCTCGTTAACTGCTCGATCGGGATGTGCGGGCGGGCCTGGAGGGCTGGTGGCTGGGTCGCTCACCGACGGCTGAAGCCGCAGCAACAACTACGAAAAGCCTCGCAAACTGCGCGAAGCTTCTCCGGATGACAGCATTGCGGCTCGCTTCTCCGACGCAGCCGCCGGCGCGGCTCGCTCCGGGATCGGCGGGGGCGGGAGGGGGCGCGTCCGGCTACCCCCGCGTTCCCGCCACCAGCATCACCGTGGTGGACGCGAAGAAGGTGCCCGCCGCGTCCTTCTCGCGCAGGCTGTCGTCCAGCCGCCGCACCTCGTCCTTCGTCATCACCCCCGCGCCCACCGCCTCGCCGAACGCCATCTCCATGCGCGAGAGGAGGCGCCAGAGGTCGTAGTCGTCCACGTGCAGCGGCACCAGGTCCAGCGACAGGTCGCCCACGCCGGCGGCCTTCAGCAGCCCCCACAGGCGCCGGCCCGAGTAGCCGTTGGCCATGCAGCGCTCCGCCAGCACGCGCGCCAGGCGGCGCTCCAGGTCGACCTCGGGCGTGTCCACCGAGCGGGTGCCCCAATCCGTGTCCATCAGCACCACGCGCCCGCCGGGGCGCGTCACCCGCACCATCTCGGCGGTGGCCAGCTCGGGGCGCTCCAGGTGCAGGAAGAGGCGCTCGCAGCGCACGGCGTCGAACGCAGCGTCGTCCCACGGCAGCGCGCAGGCGTCGCCTGCGCGGTGCTCCACGCGGCCGGCGAGGCCGGCTTCCGCCGCGCGGCGCTCGGCCTCCGCCACCATCTCCGCGTCGCGGTCGATGCCGTGCACGAACCCCGCGGGGCCGACGAGCTCCGCCAGCGGCAGGGTGTCGGTGCCCGGGCCGCAGCCCACGTCCAGCACCACGGCGCCGGGGGCGATCCGCATCCGCTCGTGGCTCAGCCGCTTGCCGCCGGCCACCAGCCGCGCGGCCGCGTCGAGGTAGCCGGGGTCCACGTACCCCAATCCCTGCGTCATCCGCCGGCCGTTGGTCAGGTGGAGAGGAGGAAGCCGCGGATCTCCGCGGCCGTGCGCCCGGGGGCGCCCAGGAAGAAGAAGTGGTTGCCGTGCACCTCGGCCACGCGCGCGTGCGGCACCTCGCGCAGGAAGCGCTCGACCGACGCGCGTCGCCACGGCGTGCGCACGTCGCGCAGCCACGCGCTCGCCGCCTCGCGCCGCGGGTCGCCGCGCTCCAGCCAGGGGAGCTGGGTGCCCACGCTCTCGTGCGCCATCAGCGCCAGCGCGGGGCAGCGCAGCGCGGCGTACGGCTCGGGGGTGTGCGCCACGTCGTCGAGCAGCTCGGCCAGCAGCTCGTGCCGGTGCGCGCGCACCTCGGGGGCGGCCCGCGCCAGCCAGTCGGCCTCGGCCGCCTCGTTCCAGCCGCCGTAGACGCAGGTGCGGGCCCACGCGCGCTGGGCCGCGTCGTCCGCGCCGGCGGGCAGCACGGGCGGGCGCGCCGGGTTGCGCGCCTGGATGCGCCCGATCCCCGGGTAGTCGGTGAGCGAGTCGAGGTAGACGACGTGCGACACGCGCTCCGGCGCGGCGGCCGCCACCCGTGTCGCGATCGCGCCGCCCAGCGAGTGCCCCACCAGCGCCGCGCGTTCGATCTCCAGCGCGTCGAGCACCGCCACCACGTCCGCCGCGAGGCGATCCGTGGTGTAGCCGGCCTCGGGCGTGTCGCTCTCGCCGTGGCCGCGCAGGGTGGCGGCGAGCGGCCGCAGTCCCGGTCCCAGCGCGGGCGCAACGGTGCGGAAGATGTGGGCGCTCTGCCCCGCGCCGGGCAGCATCAGCACGGGAACGCCGTCGCCGCCCCAGTCCAGCAGGTGCAGCCGCACGCCGCCGTCCACGGTCGCCCAGCGTGTCACCGGCTCCGCCACCGTCACCGATCTGCGAGTCATCCAGCGTTCGATTTTCGAAGGAATGCCTCCGCCCCGACTCCCAAAGATCCGGAGGACAGGGGAATGGTTCATTTCAGACACAAAGACGCCCGGCCGCGCGAGTACGGCGCGGATGGATCGATACACCTGCGGCGATGGGGGCCCTGCGGGCGGGAAGACTGCGAGAGCGGGCGTTGATGAAAGATGCCGCGCGGGATGAAGATAGTGATCGAGGCCGGATTGTCGAGTCGCAGACCGAAAGCCGCCCATCCATCTGCAACATCGGCGCGGAGAGAACACCGCTACGGATCGTGTCACGCAGAGTCAGCAGAGTCAGCGGAGAAAAGCTGCTGTTCTCTGCTGACTCCGCTGACTCTGCGTGAAACCTGCCGTTCAGGGCGCGTCGGACGAAAGACGCGGTCGGCGCTCAGCTCCCGGCGCCGTCCAGCATCGGCAGGCGGATGCCCTCGCGGCGCGCGGTCTCCACGGCGATGTCGTAGCCCGCGTCCGCGTGGCGGGCCACGCCCATGCCCGGGTCGTTGGTGAGCACGCGCTCGAGGCGGACGCGCATCTCGGGGGTGCCGTCGGCCACGATCACCTGGCCGGCGTGCAGCGAGTTGCCGATCCCCACGCCGCCGCCGTGGTGGAACGAGACCCAGCTCGCCCCGCCGGCCACGTTCACCAGCGCGTTCAGGATCGCCCAGTCGGCGATCGCGTCGCTGCCGTCCTTCATCCCCTCCGTCTCGCGGAACGGCGACGCGACGGAGCCGGTGTCCAGGTGGTCGCGGCCGATCACGATCGGCGCCTTCAGCTCGCCGCTCGCCACCAGGTCGTTCAGCGCCACGCCGAACTTCGCCCGCTCGCCCTGCCCCAGCCAGCAGATGCGCGCGGGGAGCCCCTGGAACGCCACCTTCTCGCGCGCGTGGGTGATCCAGCGGCGCAGGTGCTCGTCGTTGGGGAAGAGCTCCAGCACCAGCTCGTCGGTGCGGTGGATGTCGGCCGGGTCGCCCGAGAGCGCCACCCAGCGGAACGGGCCCTTCCCCTCGCAGAAGAGCGGGCGCACGTAGGCGGGGACGAAGCCGGGGAAGGCGAACGCGTCGGCGAACCCGGCGTCCAGCGCCTGCGTGCGCAGGTTGTTGCCGTAGTCGAAGGTGACGGCGCCGCGCCGCATCATCTCCACCATCGCCTCGCAGTGCACGCGCATCGACGCCATCGAGCGGCGCTGGTACTCGGCGGGGTCGCGCTCGCGCAGCTCGTCCGCCTCCTCCAGCGACAGGCCGGCGGGGACGTAGCCCACCAGCGCGTCGTGGGCGCTGGTCTGGTCGGTCAGCGCGTCGGGGATCACGCCGCGGCGCAGCAGCTCGGGGAGCACCTCGGCGCAGTTGCCCACCAGGCCCACGGAGAGGGGGCGGCCGGCGGCCTTCGCCTCCAGCGTCCAGCGCAGCGCCTCGTCCAGGTCGTGCGTCATCCGGTCGCAGTAGCGCGTCTGGATGCGCCGCTCGATGCGCTTCGGGTCTACCTCGACGCAGAGGACGGCGCCGTCGTTCATCGTCACCGCCAGCGGCTGCGCGCCGCCCATCCCGCCCATCCCGCCGGTGAGCGTCCACGTCCCCTTCAGGCTCCCGCCGAAGTGCTGCCGGCCCACGGCGGCGAAGGTCTCGTAGGTGCCCTGCAGGATCCCCTGCGTGCCGATGTAGATCCACGAGCCGGCCGTCATCTGGCCGTACATGGTGAGCCCCAGCCGCTCCAGCTCGCGGAACTTCTCCCAGGTGGCCCAGCGGCCCACCAGGTTGGAGTTGGCGATCAGCACGCGCGGCGCGCTCGCATGCGTGCGGAAGACGGCCACCGGCTTGCCGCTCTGCACGATCAGCGTCTCGTCGTCGGCCAGGTCGCGCAGCGTGGCCACGATGGCGTCGAACGCCTCCCAGCTCCGCGCGGCGCGCCCGGTGCCGCCGTAGACCACCAGGTCTTCCGGCCGCTCGGCCACGTCGGGGTCGAGGTTGTTCATCAGCATGCGCAGCGCGGCCTCCTGCTGCCACCCGCGGCACGAGATCTCGCTCCCGCGCGGCGCGCGGATGGTGCGGCGCCCCTGCGCGGGCGCGTCGGCGATCGTGGTCATCTGGAAAGACGATTTCGGTTGACGGGGCCCAATGCCCGCTTGGCTCGTAAGTAGTCACGATGCGCGGCACGGATGTTCTTCATCGCCTCACGCCGCGTTGTCCCCTGCGACCAGCACCCCGGCAAGCGGGGGCAAGACACGGCGAAACCCTCCGCCGATCCGTGCAGGACGAACCTGAACATCGCGCTGGCCACTACCGGAAATCCCTCAGCAAATCGGGAACGTTCAACGTCAGAACTGGCCCGCCGGCGACAGGCTGCCAGTCCAGTGTGTCCGTGGCATGCTCCACGGGGCGATCTGGATCATCCTGCAGAAGATACCGCTCGACGCGGGAGCGCTGGATGTCGACGATCCAGTATTCCTTCACCCCAAACCGCGCGTAGCGCTCTCGCTTGATCCCGCGATCACGCATGGCCGTGGTGGGCGAGAGCACTTCGACCACCAGGTCGGGAGCGGCCTCGGCCGCGCGGTCCGTGATGATGGCCAGGCGTCCCCGGCTGACGAAGACCAGGTCCGGCTCCAGGTAGTCCCCTTCGCCGAACAGTACGTCGATGGGTGCGAACACCTCGCCCAGGCCGTGTGACCCGGAGAAAGAGTCGAGGGCGGCAATAAGGCGAGTCAACACCTTTTGATGGCGCGGGGTAGGCGCGGGTGTCACGAACAGTTCTCCCCCGATGACCTCGTAGCGGCTGCCGTCGTTGGGGAGACGCGCGAACTCCTCGTACGTCCATCGACGGACTGCGGGTTGCGTCGACATCAGCACCTCCTTGGGACACGGAACCGCTCGGAGCCGAAGAACGTGGGCCAAGCGACCTCACCACCACGCCGCAAGCGGCGATCCTGCCTGACCGAATCGCGCGCACGGACGAAGTATAACGTTTCGTTATAGTTCGTCCGAGCCGGAAGATCCGCCGCTTGCGTGTTCGTCTGCGCCGACACCGCGTCGGACCCGCCCGGAGAGCGGGATCGCCGGACGAAACGCTACGCCCTCCAAATCTCTGCCAGCGCCCCCTCGCGCACCAGCGCGGCGGCGGCGGCGATGTCGGGTGCGAGGTAGCGGTCGTGGTCGAGCGGGGGGATGCGCTCGCGCAGCAGGTGGTAGGCGCGCTCCACCCGCAGCCCCGGGCGCAGCGGCTTGCGGAACTCCAGCCCCTGCGCGGCGATCATCAGCTCCAGCCCCAGCACCGTCTCCACGTTGGCCAGCACGCGGCGCAGCTTGATGGCGCTGGTCATCCCCATGCTCACGTGGTCTTCCTTCCCCGCGCCGGTGGGGATCGAGTCCACGCTGGCCGGGGTCGCGAGCACCTTGCACTCGTTCACCAGCGCCGCCGCGGTGACCTGCGCGATCATGAAGCCGCTCGACACGCCGGGGTCGCGGGTGAGGAAGGGCGGCAGGTCGCCCGAGAGGTCGGGGTTCACCAGCCGCTCGGTGCGCCGCTCGGAGATGGAGGCCAGGTCGGCCAGCGCGATCGCCAGGAAGTCGAGCACCTGCGCCACCGGCTGCCCGTGGAAGTTGCCGCCGCTGATCACCAGCCCGCCCTCCTCGTCGGGGAAGATGAGGGGGTTGTCGGTGGCGCTGTTGGCCTCGGTCTCCAGCACCTGCCGCGCGAAGGCGAAGGCGTTGCGCGCGGCGCCGTGCACCTGCGGCATGCAGCGCAGCGAGTAGGCGTCCTGCACGCGGTCGTCGCCAAAACGATGGCTCTCGCGGATCTCGCTGTCGGCCAGCAGCGCGCGGAGGCGCTCGGCGCTGGCGGCCTGGCCGGGGTGAGGGCGGGCGCGCATGATGGCGGGGTGGAAGGCGTCGGGAGTGCCGCGCAGCGCCTCCAGCGACATCGCGCCCGCCACCTCGGCCGTCTCCACCGCGCGCTCGGCGGCCAGCAGCGCGAGGGCGCCCACGCCGGCCATCACCTGCGTGCCGTTGTTCAGCGCGAGCCCTTCCTTGGCCTGCAGCGTCAGCGGCTCCAGCCCCGCGCGGCGCAGCGCCTCGCCGCCGCCCACCACCTCGCCGCCGATCTCGGCCTCGCCCTCGCCCAGCAGCACCAGCGCCAGGTGCGACAGCGGCGCCAGGTCGCCCGAGGCGCCCACCGAGCCCTGCTCGGGGATCACCGGGTGCACGCCGCGGTTGAGCAGGTCGAGGAGCCGTTCCACCACCACCGGCCGAACGCCGGAGAAGCCGCGCGCCAGCACGTTGGCGCGCAGCAGGGTGACGGCGCGCGTCTCGGCGCGGGAGAGCGCCGGGCCGGTGCCGCAGGCGTGGCTGCGGATCAGGTTGAGCTGCAGCTCCTCGATGCGGTCGAGCGGGATCACCGTCTCGGCCAGCCGCCCGAAGCCGGTGGTGACGCCGTAGACCACCGCGCCGCGGGCGATGGCGTCCTCCACCACCGCGCGCGAGCGGAGGATGCGCGCCTCCACCCCCGCCGCCAGCGCCACCTCGGTGGAGGCGTCCGCCGCCACGCGCTCGATGTCTTCCAGCGTCAGCGTGTCGCCGTCGATCTCGATCCGCATCCAGTTCCTCTGGGGTCCGTGCGGGTTGGGAAGGGGGGGCGGAAGAATAGCGGGCGCGGCGGAACGGGGGCAACGGCACGGGGGCTCATCCCTGGGCTCATCCCCCCCTCATTCCCCCCGTCGGCCCCCTTCCCTGAACCGGGTTCCTGCGCATGCGGCGGCGGCCCCCTCCCCCCGGCCCCCTCCCCGCGCTCCGCGGGGGAGGGGGAGAAAGCAACAGCAACGGCGGGGGTCGCGACGCGCGGAGAAGCCGCCGACCCAACCACCCTCCCCCGCGAAGCGCGGGGAGGGCGAGCGCTCTCAGGCGCGGGGAGGGGGCCCCGCGGGGCCGCCGGAGCACACCCGAGATTTCTCCATCCCCCAACGACCGCACCCGGCGAGGATACCGTCCCCGCCGGGTGCCGCCGTCCTGCACCGTCTCCCCCGACCGCCGATCAGCCGCGCATCACACCGCGTCGGATAGCGAGGTGAAGGTGAAGTCGCGCGCCTTGACGGCGGGGACGACCACCGAGCCGCCCGCGTCGCCCGACTCGCTGGCGCTCACGCGGACCGGGGGGCTCATCGCCTCCACGTTGTTCAGCATGAACACCGGGCTCTCGTTCCAGCGCAGGTTCTTCACCGCGGTGGTGATCTGGCCGTTCTCGACCAGGAAGGTGCCGTCGCGGGTGAGGCCGGTGAACAGGATCGTGCGCGGGTCGACCTGGCGGATGTACCAGAGCCGCGTGACCAGCAGCCCCCGCTCGGTGGAGCGGATCATCTCCTCGATGGAGGTGTTGCCGCCGCTCATCTCGAAGCCCGCGCCGAAGCCGCCGCCGCCCCCGGCGAACGCGAAGCCGGTGGGCTGGCGCCCCTGCCGCTGCGCCCAGAAGCGCGAGTACCCCAGGTTGGCCACCGTCCCGTTCTCGATCCACACCATCCGGCGGTTGGGGAGCCCCTGGTTGTTGAACGCGTTGACCGGCGCCATGGCGCTGGCCGGATCCGACACGATCTGCACCCGCGCGTCCACCACCTTCTCGCCCAGCTTGTTGCCGCCGCCCTGCTTGCTGAAGAACGAGCGCCCCTCGTCGGCCTGGCGCGCGTCCATCGACCCCACCATGAGCTGCACCAGGTTGGCCACCGCGGTGGGCTCCAGGATCACCGTCCACTTGCCGGGCTCCACCGCCTTCGGGTTGCGCGAGAGCACCGCCTTGCGGATGGCGCGCTCGCCCAGGTCGCCCGGGTTCATCCGCGCCCAGTCGTTCACCCCCACGCCGGCCCACCCCGAGCCGGTGCCGTCGGGGGTGCGCACGGTGGTGGTGAGGTTGGCGGTGGTCCCGGTCTGGTAGCCGAAGAGCCCCTTCTTGGTGGCCACCGTCGTCGACCCCACCACGATGTCCAGGAAGCCGGTGCTCACCAGCCCCTGCCGCTCGGCCGGGCCGGTGATGGCCGTGACCGCCGCGGCGCGCTGCTGCGGGCTCAGGTTGGCGGTGCCCTCGAAGTAGGCGCGGGTCTGCGGGTACTCCTGCGCGGGGAGCTCGCCCAGGTACTCGGGGTCCTCGGGCACCAGGCGCGCCAGCCGCTCGCTGGTCTGCACCACCGCGCGCAGGCTCTCGTCGTCGAAGCGGTTGGTGGTGGCGCTGGCGACCTTCTTCCCGAAGGCGCTGGTCACCGTGAGCTGCCCGTCGAAGGCGTCGCCGGCGGTGGAGATCTGGTTGCGGGCGAAGCGGGTGTTGCCGCGGGTGAAGCTCTGGATGTTCACCCGGGCGTCGTCGGCGGTGCTGAACGACAGCGCGCGGCGGGCGATGGCCTCGGCCTCTTCGCGCGTGAGGAATTTCCTGTCGGGCATGGGTTACGCTCTCCGTCCGGTGTTGATGACGTTGACCCGGCGGAAGCGGGCCGCGGGCGTGCCGTGGCTCACGGCGTTCACCTGGCTGGGCTGCCCCTTGCCGTCGAAGAACGACCCGCCGGCGAAGTAGGTGCTGCGCCCGCCCAGGCCGTCCATCGAGTTCCAGAACTCGGGGGTGCGCATCTGGTAGGCGACGTCCTTCAGCAGCCCGGTGATCTTCCCGTCCTTGATCTCGCGGAACACCTGCCCGCCGAACTGCGCGTTGTAGCGCTGCTGGTCGATGCTGAAGCTGCCATCGCCGTCGATCAGGATCCCGTCCTTCACGTCGGCCACCAGCTCCTCCACGCTCACGTCCTTCTGGGCGTTGGGGAGGAGGTTCACGTTGGGCATGCGCTGGAACTGCACGTCGGCCCAGCTCTGCGCGTAGCTGTTGCCGTGGCTGCGCACCGGCCGCCCCTGCGAGCGGTACCAGTCGGCCAGCATCGGCGCCTGCTCGCGGGTGGTCTGCAGGTCGTTGATGATCCCGTTCTTCACGATCAGGTACTCGTCGGGCTTGACCCCCTCGTCGTCGTAGCCGGTGGAGCTCAGGCCGCCGGGGGCGCTGCGCTCGCCCTGCACGTTCATGAAGTCGGGGCCGTACCGGAACTTGCCCAGGTAGTCGGCGATCGGCGAGATGAACGAGGTGCCCGCGAAGTTCGCCTCGTACCCCATGATGCGGTCGAGCTCGGTGGGGTGCGCGATCGACTCGTGGATGGTGAGCCAGAGGTGCGTGGGGAGGAGCACCAGGTCGTAGCGCCCCGGCTCCACCGGCTTGGCGCTCAGCTTGGCCACGGCCTCCTCGGCCCAGCGGCCGGCGGTCTCCACGAAGCGCGAGTTGCGCACGTGCTCGTAGCCCAGCCCGCGCGGCGCCACGTCGGTGCTCTGGCGGGTCTGGAAGTCGCCGGTGCCCACGGCGGTCACGTTCATGGTGGGCCACGAGCGGTACAGCGTCTGCTCGATGTAGCTTCCGTCGGTGCTGGCGAAGCTCTTCTCGGCCTTCAGGAAGAACATCGACGAGGTGACGAAGCGCGCCCCCTCCACCTTGAGCGCCTCGGCGTTGGCGCGCAGGAGGAGGTCGACCTTCTCCTCGATCGGCACGGCGAAGGGGTCGGTCTCCACCGGCGAGCTCCACTTTGCGTCGGCGTGGCGCTCGGGCGGGGCCAGCTCCACGGGGCGGCGGTTGCCGGCGGCGTTGGCGCGGGCCTGGGCCACCGCCTCGCGGGCCACGCGCACCACCTCCTCGGGGTTCACGTCGCGGCTGGCCGCGAAGCCCCAGGCGCCGCCGGCCATCACGCGCACCCCGAAGCCGTAGGTGTCGGAGTCGTTGAAGCCGGTGATCTGGCGCTCGCGGGTGTTCAGCGCCTGCTGGCGGTTGCGGGCGATGCGCACGTCGGCGTAGCTGGCGCCGGCGCCGCGGGCGGCTTCCAGCGCGCGCATGGCCAGCTCGCGGGTGGCGGGGTCGGCGAGCCAGTCGTCGCGCAGCGGCTGGGCACCGAGCATGCGCGGCAGCAGCGCGGCACCCGCCGCGGCCGCGGCGCCCTGCAGAACGAAGTCCCTGCGTTTCATGGATGCTCCGGGTGGAGGAGGGATGGAGATGGTTGGCAAGCTAGAACGGGCGTTCGTCCGCAGCAACAGATCCGGTCGACGGGAGCGCCGTCGTGGCTGACGGCGCGGGGGAAACCGGCGTCGCCGTGGTGGGCGCGGGGCCGGCGGGGCTCGCCGCCGCCTTCGCGCTGGCCCGCGCCGGCGTGGCCGTCACCGTGCTCGAGGCCGGGCCGCATGCGGGCGGGCGCACGCGCACCGACGAGGTGGACGGCTGCCGCATCGACACCGCCGTGCAGCTGTTCGGCTCGGTGTACACGCGCTTCCTGCGGGTGTTGCGCGAGGCGGGCGGGGCCGCGCTCTGCGAGCGCACCTCCGGGCGCGACGCGCTCTGGCGCAAGGGGGAGGCGCACGAGGTGGTGTACGGCTCGCCCACCTCGATGCTGGCCTCGGGGGCGCTCCCCTTCACCCTGAAGCTGAAGCTGGGCGCGCACTACCTCCCCTACCTCCACCGCCACGCCGACGCGCTGCGCATGGACGCGCTGCACGTGGCCGCCGCCGCCGGGCTCGACCGCGAGTCGGCCGCGGCGTGGGGGGCGCGGGAGATGGGGCAGCCGTTCGTGGACCTGCTCACCGACCCGCTGCTCACCACCCTCTACGGCGCGCACGCCCACGAGACCAGCGCCGGCTTCTACCACGCGCTCGCCCGCCAGGGGATGTCGCTGGACGTCCTGGCGCTGCGCGGCGGCGCGCAGGGCTTCTGCGACACCCTGGCGGATGCGGTCGGGCGGCTGGGCGGCCGGGTGCGCACCGGCGCCGCCGTCCGCGCGGTGGCCGCGGACGGGGACGGCGTGGAGGTGGAGGGCGACGGCTGGGCCGAGCGGTTCGGCGCCGTGATCCTCGCCGTCCCCGCCCCCGCCGCGCGCGTCCTGGTGCAGGCGCGGATGCCGCGCACGGGCGAATGGCTCGGCGCCGTGCAGGTGCGGCCGACGGTCACCCTGGGCATCGTCCTGGACCGGCCGGCGGGGGTGCGCTGGTTCGGCCTGTCGTTCGCGCGCGGCGAGTCGCGGGCGCTGGCGGCGGTGTGCGCGCAGGAAGCCAAGCTCGCCGGGCTGGTCGCGCCGGGGACCGGCGCGCTGCTGGCGCTCCCGCTCCCCGAGGTGGGGCCCCGGCTGATGGACGCGACGGCCGAGCAGGTGCTGGACGCCGTCCTCCCCGACCTGCGCGGCCCCTTTCCGCGCATCGACGCCGCGATCCGCAGCGCGCGGGTGTACCGGTGGGAGCACGGGTGGACGGTGTTCCGCCCCGGCATGCTGCAGCACCTCGCCTCGCTGCACCGCCCCGGTCTGCTGGAGGACGAGCCGCGGCTGGCGCTGGCCGGCGACTACCTGGTGGCGCCCAACGTGGAGGGCGCGGTGGTCTCCGGTCTCCGCGCCGCGGAACGCATCCTTCCGCTCGTGAACGCGGCGGCAGTGTAGCTGGGGGATGGTGCCCGGCCCATCCTCCTGACGCGACTCGCATCCGGCGCGGTGCGAAGCGGCGGAACGCGGGGATGGGCGGAGTGGAGCGTCGGCGCGTTCCGGTCGAGCGGATGCTACCGCTCCGCCTGTTTCCGCCGCTACATTTCCCGCGCGGTTCCCTTCTCCTGTATCCTCGATCCCCCGGACGTCGCTGGTGAACTGCCCCGATTGTGGCCGGAGCGTGAGCGGCGACGCCGCCGTTTGCCCGCACTGCGGCTTCCCGCGCCCGGCCGGTCCCGCCGCACCCCCGGCGAACGCGGGCACGGGCGGGACCCCGGCGGGGTGGTGGATCTTCGGGGGGCTGGCGGTGATCGCGCTGGTGGTGGGGCTGCTGGGGTGGGGCGTGTACCGGGTGCTGCAGCGCGTGAATCCTCCGGGCGCCCAGGATCGGTGGGCCGAGGCGGGGGTCGATTTCGTGGACACGGCCCGGGCGCGGATGGCGACGCAACCGGACTTCACCGGCACCGGGGAGGGGAGCGGCGCTGCGGACAGCTCCGGCGTGCCGGGCGAGGACGAGGAAGGGCCGGAGCTGCTGAACCGCGAGGAGGTCGCGCAGGTGATGGGGGAGCTCTACCCGCCGCTGATGCGCGCCGCGGGGGTGCAGGGCGAGGTGACGCTGCGGATGCGCGTCGAGCGCGACGGCACGGTGGACCCCGCCAGCATCCAGGTGCTGAGCACCTCGCACGAGTCGTTCTCCGACGCCGCGATTCGCGTCGCGCGGCAGTTCCGCTTTCTGCCGGCGCGATACAGGGGCGAAGCCGTGCCGGCCTGGGTCTCGCTGCCGATCCAGTTCGAGCTCGCCCTGTGACCCGCGCCGCTTCTCGCTTCCATGCATCACCTGCCGGCCAGCCGCCGATGAGATCTCGCGTACGCCACGCCGCCCGCCTTCTCGCGGCCGTCGCCGCGGCCGTGCTGGCCGCCACGCCCGCCGCCGCCCAGAAGCTGGACAAGAAGCCGGGCCTTCCCGCCGCCCCGAAGCGCGACGAGAAGCTGGTCTCCCCCGCCCTGACCGATCCGCGGGCGCCCGACGAGTACGAGCTGAGCGCCGTCGAGGCGGCGCCGCGCCTGCTGAACCGCGACGAGGTGCGCCGGCAGATCACCCGGCTCTACCCGCGCGAGATGCGCCGGCAGCGCACCGGCGGCACGGTTGTGCTGCGCTTCGTGGTCCTGCGGGACGGAACGGTGGACCCGCTGCGCGTCCGGGTGGAATCCGCCTCGCACGTGGCGTTCGTGGGCCCCGCCGCGAGCGTGGTTCCACTGATGCGCTTCAGCCCCGCGACGGTGGACGGCCAGCCGGTGAACGTGTGGGTCGCGATACCCATCAACTTCGCGATGAACCCTCCCCGTGCCCCCGCGCCCGCCCCGGCAGCGCCCCCTGCGGAGGTAGCATCGGGCGTTCGAGCCGGGGGATCCATCAAACATCATCAGAAAGGATGGCCATGAAGACACGGAACTGGAGATGGACGGCGCTGCTGGCGGTCGTCGCCGCGGCGGCCACGACTCCGCTCAGCGCGCAGACCGCGGACACGGCGCGGACGTACGAGCTGCCCGAGGTGGAGGCGCAGCCCGTGCTGGCGAACCGGGCCGACGCGGCGCGGATGCTGGAGCGCACCTACCCGAGTGAGCAGCGCCTCCGTCGCGAGGAGGGAACCGTCACCCTCCGCTTCCTGGTTGGGAGCGACGGCGTGGTGGACAGCGCGCGCGTGGCCGTGGTCATGGCCACGCAGCCGGAGTTCGCCGAGCCGGCCACGCGCGTCGTGCGCACGATGCGGTTCAGCCCCGCGACCGTCGGCGGACGGCCGGTGCCCGTGTGGGTCACCCTCCCGGTCACGTACATGGTCCACACGCGTCCCGCCCCGCCGACGTGGACGCCGGGGTCCCGGCCCTGAGGGCGGTGGATGCGACCGCCGTCATCGGGCGTCATCGACGAGTTCGACGGACGCGCACGATCCCAATCTGTCCACGTCTGTTTGCATCGCGTGTGATGCCCGTTAGCTTTCGGGAAATCCTCCCCGCCCGTCCCACCCGATCCCGCTTTCCCACATGCACGCACTTTCCCGCTGGACGCCCGTTCGCGCGGCGCTGCTCGCCGCCGCGCTGCTGCTGGGCGCCGCGCCGCTCGGCGCGCAGGAGCCCGACGAGCAGCCGGTGATGCTGAACCAGGCCAACCTGCCGCGCATCATCAACCGCGCGTACCCGCCCCGCGCCGGCCGCCGCCCGCCGACCACGGTGGACGTGACCATGAAGATCCGGGAGAACGGCCGCGTGGACAGCGCCAGCGTGTCCATCGCCTCCACGCAGGACTCGGTGTTCAACGACGCGGCGGCGAAGGTGGCGCTGCAGATGCGCTTCCGCCCGGCGAAGCTGGCGGGCGCCGCGGTGCCGGTGTGGGTCACGCTCCCCATCACCTTCGAGCGCAGCTGGAGCACCTCGGGCGAAGCGCGCGACGTGCAGCGCGACGACCGTCCGATGCCTTCGACCCTGCCGCGGCCCAGGCCCTGACGCGGCGGCGAGGATCCCGTCCCGGCGTACGAAGCCCCGGCCGCCGCGCCGGGGATTCGTGCGTCTGGGGGAGATGGCACCCGGCCGCGCCGCGGGGTAGATTCCGCGCCTCGTCCACCCCCGTGATCCCGACGCCGCACGAACCCGGACCGATGCCCACCGCGCCCGAGCTGCACGACCCCGACCTCTGGTGCCCGCTGGCCGACCGCGAGCGGCGCGAGGCGCTGGCCCGCGCGCTCCACGACGCGCTGCGCGACGCGCCGGGGGTGCGCGGCGCGCGCATCGAGGTGGGCCCCGTCGACCGGCCGTACGACTACACGGGGGTGGTGGAGACGGACGTGGGAGACCTGCGCACGCCGCTCTGGTCGCACGCGAAGGCCACCATCTTCTGCGATCCCTCGATCCACGCCGCCAACCGGAAGCAGCTCGCCCCCGCGATCGAGGTGGAGCGCGCGGCGGACCGGCTGCGGCGCCGGCTGGCGGTGCCGTTCACGCTGGAGACGCGCGGGCTGACGCTGACGCTGGAGCCGGAGCCGGGGGTGGCGCGCACCTGGACGGCCGAGCGCAGCCGCTTCCGCAGCCGCACCGCCGTCACCCGCGAGGACGTGGTGACCGCGAAGGCCGAGGACGGCGACGTGCGCGACCTGCTGGCGCACTTCTACACCGGGCCCTCGCTGCGCGCGGTCGCGGAGGACGGGACCGCCTTCCTCCTCCCCGCGCAGATGGAGGCCGAGGGGCGGCTGGTGACGCTGTGCGAGCGCTGCGGACGGTTCCAGGAAGGCGCGTCCGGCGCATGCGCCGAGTGCGGCGGCCCGGCCGAGGTGGTGCTCGCCTCGCGTCCCCCGCGGCGCACGGGGTGAGGAAAAGCGGGGTCGTCAGGGGTCCCGGCTCACCCGCCGGCGCTGAATGGAAAGAAGTCGTGCGGCCCGGGGACCGGCGGCTGAAGCCGCAGCAACAACTACGAAAAGCCTCGCAAACTGCGCGAGGCTCGACGGATCGGTGACGGCGTCGCGGCTCGAGAAGAGAGCGTAGCGGATGATTGCCTGGATTGAACGAGTGCGGAGGCGAGGCGAACGTCGCCCAGGCATGTGCTGAGTTATCAGTTTTTTGAACATGGACACTACCCCGCCAATCGCACGTGGGCGGAGGATTGATCGACATCCTCGATCGAGCAGTTTGCGGTGACGGCCAGCCTCGTTAACTGCTCGATCGGGAAGCGCGGGCGGCCTGGAAGGCTGGCGGCTTGGTCGTTCACCGGCGGCTGAAGCCGCAGCGCCGCAGCAACAACTACGAAAAGCCTCGCAAACTGCGCGAGGCTCCCCCGGATCGGGTGACGGCATCGCGGCGGACCGGGATTCGATACGAATCTGCGTTCAGGCGGGGCGGCGGATGGCGAGGATGGCCTCGACCAGCTCCTCGGGGGGCGGGGGGAGAGCGGCGTCGTCGAACGCCTCCTTCTCCAGCTCCACGGTGCGGCGGTAGCTGTCCACGTACACACGGCACGAGGGGCAGAGCGACAGGTGCCGCTCGAAGGCCGAGGCTCGCAGGGGGTCGAGCTCGCCGGCGTGGTAGTCGCCCAGGAACTCGTACAGCTCGCGGCAGGTGGGGAGCTCGCTCACGGCTGCTCCCCGCGCATCCACGGGTCGAGGAGGGTGCGCAGCGCCTGCCGCGCGCGGTGCAGCCGCACCTTCACCGCGCCGGGCGAGATGCCGAGCGCCTCGGCGGCCTCGTCGGTGGTGAGCTCTTCCAGGTCGCGCAGCACCAGCACGGTCCGGTGGGTTTCGGGGAGGCGGTCGATGGCCTGGCGCACCCGCTCGCGCACCTCGCGCCGCTCGGGGCCCGTGTCGCCCGGCCACTCGGCGGCGGCGAGGGCGGCGTGGCCGTCGTCGGCGAAGCGCGGGAGCCACTGGTCCAGGCTCACCTCGTCGGCCCCGGCGCGGGCGCGCAGGCGGGCCAGCGCGGCGTTCACGGCGATGCGGTAGATCCAGGTGCCCAGCCGCGACTCGCCGCGGAAGCGCGGGAGCCCGCGGAAGGCGGCGATGAACGCGTCCTGCACCGCGTCGCGCGCCTCGTCCTCGGAGCGGAGGAGGCGGCGGGCCACGCGCAGCAGCACCGGCGTCTGCTCGCGCACCAGCTGCTCGAACGCGGCCTCGTCGCCCGCGCGAAGGCGCTCGAGCAGCTCGGCGTGCGGGTCGGCGGCGGGCGGTGCGGGTTGCACGGGCGGCAGTGCGCGGCGCGGGGACGGGCGCGCACGCGGGCGCGCCGGCGGCCCGGACGCCCCGGGCCTGGACCGAACCAACAGATACGCTCGTGGGTATCGCACGCGCAACCGCCCCCGTGGATCGTGTGCGGACGTCCGGACCGGGTATTGCCGTCCGGGCCGGATGCCGGGCATGGACGTGGACGCCGCCGGCGATGGCGGCGAGGTGCCGGCCGGTGTGACCGCTCCGGCGTGGATTTCTCCTGTGAACGTCCCGGTCCGGGATGAGATGCGAGACAACCATGGCGGGTTACGGGCGGGGGATTGACGGGAGACGGGGGACGGGCAAAACTTCTTCCGGCCTGCCCTCATCTGCCGCCGCTTTCCGTGATGCGACAGGGTCCGCCCCCGGACGGCGGGACGCGCCGTATCGCGGCCCCCGCGGCGAACGTCCGGGAATGGGGCGCGGCCGGCCGCGCCCCGCCGCCGCCATGAACCGCCGTGCCGTGCCCATGCCCGCACCCGGTTGGGCCGCGCAGGATCGCCACACCGCCGGCCGATGCCCGGCGACGGGCCTGAACTCCAACCCCACAGATCCGTGTCCGACACGCTGAATCCCCCGACGACCCTGGGCGGCGCCACGCACCTGCAGTGCACCCGGTGCGGCGCGGAGCACCCGTCCGAGCAGCCGAGCCGCCTGTCGCCGTGCTGCGAGAAGCCGCTCTACCCTCGCTACGACCTCGCGGCGGTCGGCGAGGTGCTCACGCGCGAGCAGCTCGCCTGCCGCTCGGCCGACCTGTGGCGCTACGCCGAGGTGCTCCCCGTGCGCGACCCCGCCAACGCGGTGCGCCTGGGCGAAGGGTGGACGCCCATGATCCACGCCCCGCGCCTGGCGGACCGGCTGGGGCTGGCGAGCGTGTGGGTGAAGGACGAGTCGCAGAACCCCACGGCCAGCTTCAAGGCCCGCGGCCTCTGCATGGCGCTCTCGCGCGCGAAGGAGCTGGGGATCACCGAGGTCGCGCTCGCGTCGGCCGGGAACGCGGGGAGCGCCACCGCCGCCTACGCCGCCGCCGCCGGGATCCGCGCCCACGTGGTGATCCCCCGCGACACCCCCGCGCCGATCGTGGCCGAGATGCGCGCCCTGGGCGCCGACGTGGAGATGCTCGACGGGCTGATCACCGACTGCGGCGCCCGCGTGCTCGAGGGCGCGCGCGAGCACGGCTGGTTCGACATCTCCACCCTCAAGGAGCCGTACCGGGTGGAGGGGAAGAAGACGATGGGGTACGAGGTGGCCGAGCAGCTCGGCTGGACGCTCCCCGACGTGATCGTCTATCCCACCGGCGGGGGCACCGGGCTGGTGGGGATGTGGAAGGCGTTCGACGAGATGGAGGCGCTGGGGTGGATCGGTTCGGAGCGCCCGCGGATGGTGTCGGTGCAGTCGGAGGGGTGCGCCCCCATCGTCCGCGCGTGGGAGGCGGCGAGCGACCACGCCACGCCGTGGGAGGGCGCGCGCACCTACGCCTCGGGGCTGCGGGTGCCGCGCGCGGTGGGCGACTTCCTGATCCTGAACGCGCTGCGCGCCTCGAACGGCGCCGCCGTGGCCGTGCACGACGACGAGATGCGCCGCTGGACGCCGATCGTGGGCGGCGACACCGGCATCTTCTGCGCGCCGGAGGGCGCCGCCACCGCCGCCGCCGTGGCGCACCTGCGCGAAACCGGCTGGCTGCGCGAGAGCGACACCGTCGTCCTCTTCAACACCGGCAGCGGGCTGAAGTACGTGGGGATGTGAAGCCAACCGAAGGAAGCTCACGCAGAGCAGCAGAGAAGCGGAGGCGAGCCGGCTTTTCTCTGCTTCCTCTGCTGCTCTGCGTAAGGCCAGATCCGTAAAAGACGGGTTTCACACAGGCACAGAGGCACGGAGACACGGAGAACCGCGGCAGTTCCTCCGTGTTCTCCGTGCCTCCGTGTGACCCCCAGCGGTCCCATCGACGGAAAACAGCGAGCCCCCGCGGAATGGACCGCGGGGGCTCGCGTCGTTTCGGGCGCCGCGCGCTACCTGGTGCGCACCACGTTGATGGTCACGCCGGCCGGCCCCTCGATCGCGGCCAGGTCGCCGCGCCGGGCGGGCGTGCCGCCCGTGCGCAGCCGCGCCGCGATCCGCCGCTCGCGCAGGCGCAGCTCCAGCTCGCGCCCGCCGCCGCGCATCGTCTGCGGGTCGAAGCCGTCGAGTGGGAAGAGCACGCTGGCCGCGGGCGCGCGCACCGGGTTGGGCGGCCCCAGCGGCGGGACCACCCCCGACGCCGTCACCGTGAGCGTGATGCTGGACCCCGAGGTGGACGAGCCGTAGAAGGGGATCGCCACGTACTCGGCCCCGGTCGCGCCGCCGGCCAGGCAGAAGCCCACGCCCGCGTTCATCACCACCTGCTGCACGTGCCCCACGGCGAGGGTGGTGGGCGTGCACGCGGCCACGGGCGTGCTCCCCGCCTGCACGAAGCGCACGTCGGCGGTGGCCGCGGGCGCCACGCCGAGCTTGAAGTACGCGGCGGAGGTGGACATCACCGACACGCCGGTGCTGCCGTTGGTCAGCGACTGCACCTTGAGCGGGAACTGGCTCCCCGCGTTGGGGCTGCCGTAGATGCTGCGGTGGTTCCAGCTCGGCTCGGTGAACTGCGCGGCCACCGGCAGCCCGGTGTCGTCGGTGTAGCTCATCACCGCCCAGTCGCGCGCCCAGGGGAGCGGATCGGTGCCCAGCGCGTTCTGCAGGTTGGCGAAGCCCGCCGTGTTGGAGTTCGCCAGGGCGAACCAGAACGCCTGCTCGCTCCCGCCCTTGCGGTCGGCCAGGTAGCGCAGGAGCCACCAGGTGGCGCCGCGCGTCTCCAGCTCGTCGTTGTTGGCGATCGGCGAGTTCCCCTCGGGGTCGCGAAGGTAGGTGCGCAGGCGGCCCAGGTTGTTGTCCTGGTAGTCGACGTAGTTGTTGAACTGCGCCTGCGTGGCGAACACCTGCGGCGCGCCCAGGTTCTGGCGCGGCGCGTACCCCGACTTGGCGTAGTAGGCCAGCTCCTCGGCCACGTGCGAGAGCCCCTCGTCCAGCCAGATCGTCTCGTCGGCGCTCACGTTGTTCACGAAGAAGCGGCGCGACGAGTTGATCAGGTGCTGCAGCTCGTGCGGGAGGGTGCTGAGCGTGTTCTCGCGCACGTAGCTCTTGCTGCGCGTGTGCCCGTTGATGGTGCCGCCCGGGTCCGGCGCGAGCAGGTAGAACATCTCCGCCACGTTGCTGGTGGGGCAGGCCTCGAAGCCCGGCTGCGGCGTGCGGCGGAAGAGGTCGCGCGAGTAGAAGAAGCCGCCGTACACGTAGTCGACCCCCGCCGGCGTGAGCTCGTTGACCGCGCGGGTGAACAGGGCGATCACCTTGCCGTTGCCGTCGAGGTCGCTGGGCTGGCCGAAGTTGGTCACGTCGGTCTGGTAGCCGACCGCCTCGAACTCGTTGGCGATCGCCTGGTACTCGGCGTCGGTGAACCCGCCGGCGGGGTTCTGCATGTCTTCGTACACCAGCACGTGCGCGGTGCTGGCCACCAGCCGCGCGGGGTGGTACTGCGGCGCGTCGCAGCCGGTGGCGCTGGTGGATTCCACGTTGAAGGTGCGGAAGTTCCCCGCCGCCAGCACGTTGATGGTGGCCGTGGCCGTCTGCCCGCCCGCGCTGGCGGTGATCTGCGCGGTGCCGACCGACACCGCGGTCACCTTGCCGTCGTTGGTGACGGTGGCCACCGCCGTGTTCGAGCTGCTGTACCGGGCGCTGGCCGCGACGTCCTGGTCGTTGTCCTCGCGGGTGCCCACGGCGCTCAGCCGCACGGTGTCGCCCACGCCCAGGTAGTACGTGCTCGGCTCCACCACCAGGCTGCTGAGCCGGGGGCCCGAGCCGGTGGAGTCCTTGCAGGCCGCCAGGCCCAGCGCCGCGAAGAGGAGGGCCGGCAGGGTGCGCTTCAACATGGATTCACACGGGGTGTGGATGAGGGGCGAGCCGCGGCCGCGCGGCAGGCATGATCAACGTTCGAACGCGCCCGTCCGGGACACGCCCCGGGGCGGGTGCGGCGCCGGCGCGCGAGGGCCGCACCGGAAGTGTAGGCGCGCGGCGACGAAAACGGAAGCGTGCGGGGCGCGCCGGCAGCCGTGTCGACGTGCCCATATCTTTGCGGGGACAGGACTTGTACGCGCCTCGGCGAGGCGGGTTCCACGCCCGCGCGGGCGGGTGTCGCCGCCCGCCGCGCGCCGTGCTATCTTGGCGCGCCCGGCCGCGAGGCGCCCGGGGAAACGAGCCGACGCCGATCACCCGAAGCAACCCGCCATGCCTGACCGCCCGGTGCGCCACTTCACGCAGATCCCCGACTTCTCGCGCGAAGAGCTGATCGAGACGCTGGACCTGGCCGCGCGCCTGAAGCGCGGGGAGGGGCCGCAGCGGCCGCTTTCCGGCAAGACACTCGCCATGATCTTCACCAAGAGCTCCACGCGCACGCGGGTGAGCTTCGAGGTGGGCACCTTCCAGCTCGGCGGCCACGCGCTCTTCCTGAGCTCGCGCGACATCCAGCTGGGCCGCGGCGAGCCGATCAGGGACACCGCGCGCGTGCTGAGCCGCTACGTGGACGGCATCATGATCCGCACGTTCGCGCAAGCCGACGTGGACGACCTGGCGCGTTTCGGCACGGTGCCGGTGATCAACGGGCTCACCGACCTGCTGCACCCCTGCCAGATCATGGCCGACCTGCAGACGATCCGCGAGAGCTTCGGGCCCGACCTGGAGCCGGTGAAGGTCGCGTGGGTGGGCGACGGCAACAACATGGCCCACTCGTGGCTGAACGCCGCCTGGCGCCTGGGCTTCGAGCTGCGCCTGGCCGTGCCGGAAGGCTACGACCCCGACCCCGCCATCCTGGCCCGCGCCAGGGAGGGCGCGAAGATCCTGGTCACGCGCGACCCGCGCGAGGCGGTGGAGGGCGCCGACGTCGTGAACACCGACGTCTGGACGAGCATGGGCCAGGAGGAGGAGGCGGAGAAGCGCCTCCGCGCCTTCCAGGGCTACATCGTGGACGACGCGCTGATGGGCCGCGCCTCCGAGCGCTCGATCTTCCTGCACTGCCTCCCCGCGCACCGCGGCGAGGAGGTGGCCGAGGAGGTGATCGAGGGTCCGCGCAGCCGCGTGTTCGACGAGGCCGAGAACCGCCTGCACGCGCAGAAGGCGATCATGGTGAAGCTGATGGCGCCCGAGGCGTCGGCGTCGTAAGCCCGATCCAGTAGACACGTCGCGGCGCTTCGACCCTGCCGGGTAGACGGAAAGCCCCTCCCGCGCGTCACGCGCGGGAGGGGCTTCGTCGTGGTGGGCGGGCGCCGGGGGCCCCCACCCCGCGCGAGCTTCGCCGCGCTGCCCCTCCCCCAAAAACAGCCTGGGGGAGGGGCGGTCGTGGCGGCCTGCGTGGGGGGTGCCACGCGGCGGGTATGGCGTGGCCGGGGGGAGACGCGGGAACGTCGGTTGGGACGACCGGTGTAGCGGGGGAGCCGGGGGAAGCCACGAGCGTGAGGGATGCGCGCCCGGAGGGCCGGGAACGCGGCGGCCCGCCTGCACGATCCTCTCCGTCGAGACGGCGCCGGGGCGGGCCGCCGTGGGCCCGGCTGCGTTGGGCACAGTTGTATCGTGCCCTACGCAGCGCGCAGCCCGGTTCGGCGCCTCAGCGCCGAACACGCCCAACTCATGCAGTTCAAACCACCGCGGACGAGCGCCCCGCATCCGAAAGCGCGAGGGTGCCACGATGAACGGCACCGGGCGTGCGACTTTGCGGCCCCGGCACGCGCTCCCTATCTTCCGCGCCGTCAACGCCGCCCTCTATCCAGAACGCAGACCAAGACGATGGCCGACCGCATCCTTCCCGTCGTGCACCAGCCGCCGCTTCCGCGCGAGAAGCTGATCCTGGCCGACGCGCCCGACGCCGAGGCGCTGGAGATGGACGTGGTGATCGTGGGCGCCGGCCCCGCCGGCCTCGCGTGCGCCATCGAGCTGGCCAACCTGGCGAAGAAGGACGGCGAGGCCGGCGGCGCCCTGGGCGGGCTGCAGATCGCCGTGCTCGACAAGGCCGCCTCGCTCGGCGAGCACAACCTCAGCGGCGCGGTGGTGAACCCG
>DASQLJ010000611.1:0-2748 GCA_035630095.1 Longimicrobium sp. | reverse complement strand
CACCGCGGGGAGTAGCGGCCCGCCGAGCTGCCCCGGCGCCGCCGCCCGCGTGCTGGGCCCGTGCGCCATCGTCCCCTTCAGCGGCGACCGCAGCGCCGCCGCGGCCCGCGGAGTCGACGCCGTCTGCGGCGCTCCCGGCGCGGCCGCGAAGGGCTTCGCCAGCCGCACCCGGCGGGCACGGGGACGCGCGGGGGCCGGCGCGTGCACGGCGCCGGCGGGGAAGGGGTCGCGGCCGCCCAGCGCCGCCGCACGCTCGCACCAGGGGCAGGCGCCCAGGTCGGCGTGGTAGCGGTGCTGCGGGTTCACCGCGCACGCGTCCAGCGCCTGCTCCACCGCCTCCAGCGCGTCGCGCCACTCCGCGGCGGTGGGGCGGGCCGCCGGGTTGGCGTGGCCGGTGACGAAGCAGCGGACGAAGAGGGCGCGCAGCCCCGGGTGCAGCGCGTCGAAGGGCGGCGACATGCGCGGCGGGTGGCAGTCGTCGTCCCCCCGCGCGTGGGGGAAGTGGCCCAGGCGGATGCGCTCCTCCACCGGCAGCGCGTCTTCGCCGGGCGCCATCCGCGTGGCGAAGGGGTGCGTCCCCTCCATCAGCAACAGGAAGAGGAGCACGCCCAGGCCGAAGCGGTCGTGCTCGGGGGCGCGGTCCACCTCGTCGAACGACACGCCCTGGAGCTCGGGCGGGGTGAACTCGGGCTTTCCCACGCGCGAGCGGAAGGTGGTGCCCGCCTCCGCGTCGCGCACCTGCATCGAGTCGGCGTCCACCAGCGTGACGCTCGCGTCCACCGGCGACACGAGGAGGTTGCTCTCGTTCACGTCGCCCACCACGTAGCCGGCGGCGTGCAGCGCGTCGAAGGCCGCGGCCAGGTTGCGCCCCGCGCGGTGCATCAGCTCCGCGTGGAAGGCGGGCGCGGTGGCCCGGCGGCTCACCGGGTTGTAGAACTCGAAGAGGCGCGGCCCGTCGGCCCGGGGCATCAGGAAGCCCGCGAAGCCGTCGGCCCCCAGCAGCAGGTCGGCCGGCCAGGCGATCGCGGTGCCGCCGGGCATGCGCGGCGGGTTGGCCAGCATCAGCGTGAGCTTGCGCGCCCGGTCGATCGTGGCCTGGTGGTAGACCTTGGCCACCGTCGCCGGGTCGCCCGGCACCTCGTAGACGATCGCCTCGCCGCCGGCCCCAAGCTCGAGCCCGGGGTCCAGCGCCAGCCGGTCCAGCGTGGAGCGGCGGCGGAAGAGGAGCAGGGGAGCCGCGAGGGTGTCCATCACGGCTCCGGGTCGAAGCGGAAGGTGATCTGCGCGGCGCCGGGCACCGGAGCGCCGTCCCCCCGCGCGCGGAGCCCGGGCGGATGCGCGCCGCCGGCCGGTGCTCGCGCCGTCACGGGACGAACACCATGCGCTGGGTGATCCACACGCCCACCGGCCGGCCGTCGCGCGTGGCGGGGCGGTAGCGCAGGTACGGCACGGCGGCATCGGCCGCGCGCGACGCCGCGAGGCTTCCCGCGCGGATGAAGTGGTGCCCCCCGGGCGTCACCTGGCCGTCGGCACCCACGTGCAGCCAGAGCATGGCGCTGTCACCGCTGGCCTGGCGCGGCACCTCGTTGCGGTAGAACACCGCCAGCGCTTGCGCCACCTCCCGCGGGTTGTCCACCACGGGCAGGCGGTCCACGTCGGTGCCGTCGGCCAGCACGCCGGGCTGGGGCGCCACGTAGTGGGGCAGCGGGCCGGGGTCGAAGCTCGCGTTGGTGAAGGGCTCGGAGTGGAGGTCGGCCACCCGCACGTCCATCATGCCGCGCTCCGTGGCGGCGGGGACCACCTCCGGCGGCGCCTCGGGCTCCGGCACCACTTCCACGCCGCCAGGCAGCGGGAGGCCCGGGGACGAACCGTCGTCGCTCCCCAGGTCGCGCAGCACGGAGCGGTGCGATCCCGCGGCGTCGTCATCCGCGCCCATCCTCACCACCACGCCTACGCAAACGCTCGCATAGAAGGCCAGGAGGACGGTGATGGCGCGGATGTGCCGCCACTCGCCGAGGGTCAGCATCCACCCCGCGACCATCAGCATGACGAAGCCCAGCACGGGGATCGCGCCGTGCCCCGCCGCCATGGCGGTGAGCCCGGACAGCGCGAACACCAGCGGGTTCCGCACGCCCGAGGGCCCGAAGACCGCAGCCGGGGGCACCGTGGGCGAGATGTTCAGCGCGCCCGGACGGATGGCGCCCGGCGGCACCGCCACGCCGCCGGCCGCGGGCCGGACGCCGAAGCGCGGCGCCGCCATGACGGGACCGTTCGGCGCCGCCGCGAAGGGGTGGGCCAGGCGTACGCGGCGCGCGCGCGGGCCGGTGTCGACGGGCGCGTTCACGGCGCCGGCGGGGAAGGGGTCGCGGCCCCCGAGCGCCGCCGCGCGCTCGCACCAGGGGCAGGCGCCCAGGTCGGCGTGGTAGCGGTGCTGCGGGTTCACGGCGCACGCATCCAGCGCCTGCTCCACCGCCTCCAGCGCGTCGCGCCACTCCGCGGCGGTGGGGCGGGCCGCCGGGTCGGCGTGGCCGGCCACGAAGCAGCGCACGAAGAGGGCGCGCAGCCCCGGGTGCAGCGCGTCGAAGCGCGGCGACATGCGCGGCGGGTGGCAGTCGTCGTCCAGGCGCGCGTGGGGGAAGTGGCCCCGGCGGATGCGCTCCTCCACCGGGAGCGCGTCTTCGCCGGGCGCCATCCGGGTGGCGAAGGGGTGCGTCCCCTCCATCAGCAACAGGAAGAGGAGCACGCCCA
>DASQLJ010000610.1:0-10869 GCA_035630095.1 Longimicrobium sp. | reverse complement strand
CGCGGCCCTTCGACCTGGCGCGGGGGCCGGTGCTGCGCGGCACGCTGCTGCGGCTGGGCGTCGGAGAGTCGGTGGTGCTCTTCACCCTGCACCACATCGCCAGCGACGAGTGGTCGGTCGCGCTGCTGGTGCGCGAGGTGTCCGCCCTCTACGCCGCGCCGGTGGGTGGCGAGGAGGCCCATCTCCCCGAGCTTCCCGTGCAGTACGCGGACTTCGCGGCGTGGCAGCGCGAACGGCTGCGGGGGGAGCTGCTCGAGCGGCAGCTGGGCTACTGGCGCGAGCGGCTGGCCGGGGCCCCCGCCGTCATGGAGCTGCCCGCGGACGGCCCGCGCGGCGCGGTGGCGGGGAGCCGCTCGGCGGCGCACGGCTTCGCGGTGCCGGAGGCGGTGGGCGCCGGCCTGCGCGCGCTCGCCCGCGGCGAGGGCGCCACGCTGTTCATGACGCTGCTGGCCGCGTGGCAGGTGCTGCTCGCGCGCTACGGCGCGGGCGAGGACGTGGTCGTCGGCACGCCGGTCGCCGGGCGGACGCGGCTGGAGACGGAGGGGCTGATCGGCTTCTTCGTCAACATGCTGGTGATCCGCACCGGCCTGCAGGGCGATCCCACCTTCCGCGAGGTGCTGGCGCGGGTGCGCGAGGGGGTGCTGGAGGCGCAGGCCCACCAGGACGTGCCGTTCGAGCGGCTGGTGGACGAGCTGGCGGTGGAGCGTTCCCTGGCGCACACCCCGCTCTTCCAGGTGATGTTCACCCTGGAGAACGCCGACCCGGCGGAGGGGCGCCTGCGCCTCCCCGGGATCGAGGTGGAGGCGCTGGGCGCGGCGCGGGAGGCGGCGCGGTACGACCTCACCCTGCGGCTCAGCGCGGCGGGCGACCGGATCTCGGGCTCGGTGGCGTACCGCACCGACCTCTTCGAGGCGGAGACGGCCGGGCGGCTGGCCGGGCACTTCGTCCGCCTCCTCGAGGCGGCCGCGTCCGCGCCCGAACTGCCCCTGTCGCGGCTGCCGCTGCTGGACGACGCCGAGCGCCGCCGGCTGCTGGTGGAGTGGAACGACACCGACCTCGCCGTCCCGGCCGACCGCTGCGTCCACCAGGAGCTCGAGGCGCAGGTTCGCCGGACGCCGCACGCCGTGGCCGTGGCGTGCGAGGGGCGGAGCCTGACCTACGCGGCGCTGAACCGCCGCGCAAACCGCCTCGCGCACCTCCTGCGGCGCCACGGCGTGCGCCCCGACGAGCGGGTGGCGCTCTTCCTGGAGCGCTCGCTGGAGATGGTGGTGGGGCTGGTGGGCGTGCTGAAGGCCGGCGCCGCCTACCTCCCGCTGGAGGTGGAGTATCCCCCCGAGCGGGTGTCGTACATGCTGGCCGACTCCGCCGTGCGGGTGGTCCTGGCCCACGGCGACTCGGCGGACCGCCTCCCGGAGTGCGGCTGCACGGTGCTGCGCCTGGACGCGGAGTTGGAGATCCCCGCATCCGGCGCGGACGGCGGGGTGTCCGACGAGGATCCGTCGCCGGCGGCGCTGTCGGGGAACCTGGCGTACGTGATCTACACGTCGGGATCCACCGGACAGCCCAAGGGCGTGGGGATCGAGCACCGGCAGATCCTCAACTACGTCCACGGGGTGTCGCGCCGCCTGGGGATCGACGGCGAGGCCAGCGCCGCGATGGTGCAGCCGCTGACGGTGGACTCGTCGCAGACCGTCATCTTCCCCTGCCTCTCCACCGGCGGGCGACTGCACGTGGTGCCGCGCGAGCGCGCGGTGGACCCCGTGGCGCTGCAGGAGCATCTCCGCGCGAACCCCGTCGACCTGCTCAAGATCGCCCCGTCGCACCTGGGGGCGCTGCAGGCGGTGGACGGCTGGCGCGACATCCTCCCCCGCCGCTGGCTGGTGATCGGCGGCGAGGGATCGAAGGCGGCGTGGGTGGACGAGCTGCGCCGGGCCGCGCCGGAGATTGCCCTCTTCAACCACTACGGCCCCACCGAGACCACCGTCGGCGTGCTGATGCACCGGGCGGGGACGGCGCCGGCCGGGCGCCGCTCGATCGCCACGCCCACCGGGCGGCCGCTGGCCAACACCCGCGTCTACGTGGTGGACGGGGCGATGGAGCCGGTCCCCGCCGGGGTGACGGGGGAGCTGTACGTGGGCGGCGCCAGCGTGGCGCGCGGCTACCTGGGCCGTCCCGCGCTGACGGCGGAGAAGTTCGTCCCCGACCCGTTCGGCCCCGTCCCCGGCGGGCGGCTGTACCGCACCGGCGACCGCGTGCGCTGGCTGGGCCACGGCGAGCTGGAGTTCCTGGGGCGCTTCGACTTCCAGGTGAAGATCCGGGGCTACCGCATCGAGCCGGGGGAGATCGAGGCCGTGCTGCGCCGGCACCCCGCCGTGCGCGAGGCGGTGGTGGTGGCGCGCGAGGACGCGCCCGGCGACCGGCGGCTGGTCGCCTACCTGGTTGCGGACGGCGATCCCGGCGCCGGCGCGCTGCGGCAGCACGCGCAGGCGCACCTGCCGCCGTACATGGTCCCCGCCGCCTGGGTCTTCCTCGCCGAGCTGCCGCGCACCGAGCACGGCAAGCTGAGCCTCAAGGCCCTCCCCGCCCCCGGTGCCCAGCCGGCCGCCGCCTCCGTGGCGCCGCGCACCCCGGCCGAGGAGACGCTGGCGGCGATCTGGGCCGAGGTGCTGGGGATGGAGCGGGTGGGGGTGCACGACACCTTCTTCGAGCTGGGCGGCGACTCGATCCTTTCGATCCAGGTGGTGGCGCGCGCCCGCCGCGCCGGGCTGCGCATCACCCCCCGGCAGCTCTTCGAGCACCCCACCGTCGCGGGCTTGGCCGAGGTCGCGGTGGCGGTGGACGACCGGCCCGCCCCCGGCGCGGCGGTTGGGGGCGCGTCGACGGTGGACATCGCCGCGCTGCTCGGGCCCGACGTGGAGGACGCGTATCCGCTGGTCCCGCTGCAGGAGGGGATGCTCTTCCACACCCTCTACGAGGCGGGGACCGGGGCGTACGTGGGGCAGTTCCGCTACGACCTGGAGGGCGAGCTGGACGTCGACGCGTTCCGCCGCGCCTGGCAGGGCGCGGCCGCGCGGCACCCCGTGCTCCGCACCGGCTTCACCTGGGAGGGCGTGGCCGAGCCGCTGCAGGTGGTCCGCCGCGAGGTGGAGGTGCCGCTGGCGGTGGAGGACTGGCGCGGGGTGGACGCGGACGAGCAGGCCCGGCGCCTGGACGCCTGGCTCGCCGCCGACCGCGCCGCCGGCTTCGACCCCGCGCGGGCGCCGCTGATCCGGATGGCGCTCTTCCGCACCGCCGAGGCCGCGCACCACCTGGTGTGGACGCACCACCACCTGGTGCTGGACGGGTGGAGCGTGATGCTGCTGCTGCGCGACGTGGTGGCGCTCTACGGCGCGCACGCCGGGGGGCGCGAGCCGTCGCTCGCGCCAGCGCGGCCGTACCGCGACTACGTCGCCTGGCTCCGCGGGCAGGACCTGGGCGCCGCGGAGCGGTACTGGCGCGCGGCGCTGGCGGGGTTCCGCTCCCCCACGCCGCTGGGGATCGAGCGGGCGGGGGGCGCGCGCGAGGGCGGCCACGGCCACGCCGACCTGCGGCTGGGCGCCGGGGAGACCGCGGCGCTGCGGGCGTACGCGCGCCGCCACGGGCTCACCGTGGGCACGCTGATGCAGGGCGCGTGGGCGCTCCTCCTGGCCCGCTGCTCCGGCGAGGCCGACGTGGTGTTCGGCACCACCCTCTCCGGCCGGCCGGCGGAGCTGGAGGGGGTGGACGAGATGGTGGGGCTCTTCATCAACACCCTCCCCGCGCGGGTGCGGGTGGCCGAGGACGAGCCCGTGGCGGGGTGGCTGCGCCGGCTGCAGGCGGAGCAGGCGGAGCTGCGCGAGCACGAGCACGCCCCGCTGGTGCAGGTGCAGCGCTGGAGCGAGGTGCCGGCCGGCACCCCGCTCTTCGAGACCGTCCTCTCCTTCAACAACTACCTCCCCGGCGCGGGGCCGGCCGGGGACGGCGGCGCGCTCCGCATCGAGGGGCGCGACGGGCAGGACCAGACCAACTACCTCCTCACCGTCACCGCCGGGCTCGACGACGTGCTGAGCGTGCGGGTGGGATACGACGCCGCCCGGCTGGAGGACGCGGCCGTGCGGCGCCTCCTCGCCCACTTCGGCCGCGCGCTGGAGCGGATCGCGGCCGCCGGCCCGGAGCTGCGCCTCGCGGAGATCGAGCTGCTGGACGAGGCGGAGCGGCGGCGGGTGCTGGAGGAGTGGAGCGGGGCGGGGGAGGCGTTCGCGGCGGACGGGTGCCTGCACGAGCGCTTCGCCGAGCAGGCGCGGCGCACGCCGGACGCGGTGGCCGTGGAGTTCGAGGGGGAGCGCCTCAGCTACGCCGGGCTGGACGCGCGCGCCGGCCGGGTGGCCGCGGCGCTGCGGCGCCGGGGTGTCGGGCCCGAGGCGCGTGTCGGAATTTGCGCCGACCGCTCGCTCGACCTGGTCGTCTCCCTCCTGGCGGTGCTGAAGGCGGGCGCGGCCTACGTCCCGCTCGATCCCGCGTACCCGGCCGAGCGGCTGGGCTGGATCGTGGCCGACGCGGGCGTGCGGGTGGCGCTGGTGCAGGGCGGCCACGGTGCGGAGCTGGCGGGGAGCGGCGCCGAGCTGCTGGAGGTGGAGCAACTCGCGGAGGAGCCGGAGGGCGAGGGCTCGGCCGCGCTCCCGGCATCCCCCGACCACCTGGCGTACGTCATCTACACGTCGGGGTCGACGGGGCGGCCGAAGGGGGTGATGATCGCCCACCGGCAGGTCGCGCGGCTCTTCGCGGCCACCGAGCGCTGGTACGCCTTCGGGGCGGACGACGTGTGGACGCTCTTCCACTCCTTCGCCTTCGACTTCTCCGTCTGGGAGATGTGGGGCGCGCTGCTCCACGGCGGGCGGCTGGTGGTCCCCTCGTACGAGGTGAGCCGCACCCCCGGGGCGTTCCACGCGCTGGTGCGCGACGCGGGGGTCACGGTGCTCTGCCAGACCCCCTCCGCCTTCCGCCAGTACGTGCGGGTGGAGGGGGAGGCCGCCGCGCGGGACGACGTCCCCCCGGACGCGCTGCGGCTGGTGATCTTCGGCGGCGAGGCGCTGGAGATGGCCTCGCTGCGGCCGTGGTACGCGCTGCGGGCGGAGGACCGGCCGCGGCTGGTGAACATGTACGGGATCACCGAGACCACCGTGCACGTCACCTTCCGCCCGCTGGGGGTGGCCGACCTGGACGGTGGGAGCGCCATCGGCGCGGCGATCCCCGACCTGCGGCTCTACGTGCTGGACGCGCGGCTGCGGCCGGTGCCGGCGGGCGTCCCCGGCGAGCTGCACGTGGGCGGCGCGGGGCTCGCGCGCGGCTACCTGGGCCGCCCGGGGCTCACGGCGGAGCGCTTCGTCCCCGATCCCTTCGGCGGCGGCGGCGGACGGCTGTACCGCACCGGCGACCGGGTGCGCTGGAGCGCGGACGGCGAGCTGGAGTTCGTGGGCCGCGTGGACGAGCAGGTGAAGATCCGCGGCTTCCGTATCGAGCCGGGGGAGATCGAGGCGGCGCTCGCCGCGCACCCGGAGGTGCGCGAGACGGTGGTGCTGGCGCGCGAGGACGCGCCCGGCGACCGGCGGCTGGTGGCGTACGTGGTCCCGCGCGACGGGGCCGACGCGAACCCGTCCGAATTGCGTGCGCACCTGGCCGGGCGGCTTCCCGACTACATGGTGCCCTCCGCCTTCGTGGTGCTGGACGGGCTCCCGCTCACCCCCAACGGCAAGGTGGACCGCCGGGCGCTGCCCGCGCCCGACGCCGCGCGGCCCGGGGCGGGGGCGGGGTACCTGGCGCCGCGCACCTGGGCCGAGGAGGTGCTGGCGGGGATCTGGGCCCAGGTGCTGGGCGTGGAGCGGGTGGGCGTCCACTACAACTTCTTCGAGCTGGGCGGCGACTCGATCCTCTCCATCCAGGTCGTCTCCCGCGCCCGCGCGGCCGGGTTGCGTATCACCCCGCGGCAGCTCTTCGAGAGCCCCACCGCGGCGGAGCTGGCCGGGCGCGCCGGGGTGGAGGGCGCCGCCGACGCCGAGCAGGGGGTGGTGGAGGGCCCGCTGCCGCTCACGCCGATCCAGCGCTGGTTCTTCAGCCGGGCGATCCCGGCGCCGCACCACTGGAACATGTCGGTGCTCTTCGAGGTGCGGCGGCGGCTGGACCCCGCCGCGCTGGAGCGGGCGGTGGCGCGGGTGGCCGCGCACCACGACGCGCTGCGCATGCGCTTCCGCCTGGAGGACGGCGAGTGGCGGGCGGAGAACGGCGGCGTGGCGGGGGGATGGACGAGCCACGTTGACCTGGGCGCGCTGGACGAGGCGGAGCAGGCTGCGAGGATCGAGGCCGAGGCCTCGCGGCTGCAGGCGAGCCTCTCGCTGGAGCGGGGGCCGCTGCTGCGCGTGGTGCTCTTCGGCCGTGGCGCCGAGCGGAGCGGCCGCCTCCTGGTGGTGGTGCACCACCTGGTGATGGACGGCGTCTCCTGGCGCGTGCTGCTGGAAGACCTGCAGCAGGCGTACGAGCGGATGGCCGCGGGCGAGGGGGTGGGGCTCCCGCCCAAGACCACCTCGTTCCGGCGCTGGGCCGTGCGGCTGGCCGAGCACGCCGCCGCCGGCGGCTTCGCCGACGAGCTTCCCTACTGGCTCGCCGAGGCGCGCCAGGGGGTGCCCGCGCTCCCGGTGGACTTCGCCGGCGGCCCCAACCCCGAGTCGCGGGCGCGGCAGGTGCGCGTGGTCCTGGAGGCCGAGGAGACGCGCCGGCTGCTGCAGGAGGTGCCGCGCGCGTATCGGACGCAGATCAACGACGTGCTCCTGGCCGCGCTGGCGCGGGTGCTGGGGCGCTGGACGGGCGACGAGCGCGTGCTGGTGGACGTGGAGGGTCACGGCCGCGAGGAGATCCTGGACGGCGTCGACCTCTCTCGCACGGTGGGGTGGTTCACCACCATCTACCCGGTGCTCCTGGACCTGCGCGGGCGCGCCGGCGAGGACGGGGCGCTGAAGGCGGTGAAGGAGCAGCTGCGCGCCATCCCCAACCGCGGGGTCGGCCACGGCGTGCTGCGCTGGCTGAGCCCCTCGCCCGAGGTGCGCGAGACGCTGGCGGCGATGCCCCGCGCCGAGGTGCGCTTCGAGTACATGGGGCAGTTCGACGGGAGCCTGCGCGAGGAGGGGCTCTTCGGGCTGGCCCCCGAGTCGGCGGGGACGGGGACCGACCCGCGCGGCGAGCGCCCCTACCTGCTGGTGGTGAACGGCGCGGTGCTGGGCGGGCGGCTGGAGGTGAGCTGGCGCTACGGCGAGGGGGTGCACCGCCGCGAGACGGTGGAGGCGCTCACGCGCGAGTACGCCGCCGAGCTGCGGGAGCTGATCGCCCACTGCACCTCGGACGGGGCCGGGGGACGCACGCCGTCGGACTTCCCGCTCGCGCGGCTCGCGCAGGACGAGGTGGACCGGGTGGTGGGGAACGGGCGCGAGGTCGAGGACCTCTATCCCCTGGCCCCGCTGCAGGAGGGGCTGCTCTTCCACACCCTCTTCGAGCCGGGGAACGGGGCGTACGTGGGGCAGTTCGGCTACCGGCTGGAGGGCGAGCTGGACGTGGAGGCGTTCCGGCGCGCGTGGAGCGGCGTGGTGCAGCGGCACGCGGCGCTCCGCACGGGCTTCACCTGGGAAGGGGTGCGCGAGCCGCTGCAGGTGGTGCGGCGCGCGGTGGAGGTGCCGCTGGCGGTGGAGGACTGGCGCGGGGTGGACGCGGACGAGCAGGCCCGGCGCCTGGACGCGTGGCTCGCCGCCGACCGCGCCCGCGGCTTCGACCCCGCCCGGCCGCCGCTGATGCGGCTGGCGCTCTTCCGCACCGGCGACGCCGCGCACCACCTGGCGTGGACCAACCACCACCTGCTGCTGGACGGCTGGAGCATGCCGCTCGTCTTCCGCGACGTGGTGGCGCTCTACGGCGCGCACGCGGCGGGGCGCGACGCCGCCCTCCCGCCGGCGCCGTCGTACCGCGGCTACATCGCGTGGCTGCAGCGGCAGGCGCGGGGGGAGGCGGAGCGGTACTGGCGCGAGGCGCTGGCCGGCTTCCGCTCCCCCACGCCGCTGGGGATCGAGCGCGCGGGCGGCGGCGGCGAGGGCGGCTTCGGCCGGCGCGAGCTGCGGCTGGGGGTCGACCAGGCCGGGGCGGTGCAGGCGTGCGCGCGCCGCCTGGGGCTGACGACGAACACGCTGGTGCAGGGGGCGTGGGCGCTCCTCCTCTCCCGCTACTCCGGCGAGGCGGACGTGGTGTTCGGGGCCACCGTCTCCGGCCGGCCGGCGGAGCTGGCTGGGGTGGACGAGATGGTGGGGCTCTTCATCAACACCCTCCCGGTGCGCGTGCGGGTGGAGGACGGCGAGCGGCTGGTGGACTGGCTGCGCGCCCTGCAGGCCCGGCAGGCCGAGCTGCGCGAGCACGAGCACGCCTCGCTGGCGCAGGTCCGGCGCTGGAGCGAGGTGCCGGCCGGCACCCCGCTCTTCGAGACCATCTTCGCCTTCGAGAACTACCCGCAGCGCGAGATGGCGCTGGAGGAAGGGGCGCGCGCGCGGCTCGAGGTCGACGTCCAGGAAAGCGTCGAGCAGAGCGACTATCCCCTCATGCTCACCGTCTCGCGCGACGACGGCCTGGTCTTCCGCACCGTCTTCGACCGCGGCCGGTTCGAGGACGACGCCATCGCGCGGCTCCTCGGCCACCTCGCGGGGGTGGTGGAGCGGATCGCGGCCGCCGGGCCGGAGCTGCGCCTCTCGCAGATCGAGCTGCTGGGCGAGGCCGAGCGGCGCGAGGTGGTGGAGGCGTGGAACCGGACTGAGGCGCGCTTCCCGGCCGACCGCTGCATCCACCATCTCTTCGAGGCGCAGGCGGAGCGGACGCCGGACGCCGTGGCCGTGGTGCACGAGGCGGCGTCGCTCACCTACCGCGCGCTGAACGAGCGGGCGAACCGGCTGGCGCGCCACCTCCTCCGCCTGGGCGTGGGGCCGGAGGCGCGGGTCGCCGTCTGCCAGGCGCGCGGGCCGGAGATGATCGTCTCCCTCCTCGCCGTGCTGAAGGCGGGCGGGGCGTACGTGCCGCTGGACCCGGCCTATCCCGCCGAGCGGCTGGCGTTCACGCTCGCCGACTCGGGCGCCGCGGTGCTGCTGGCGGAAGCGTCGCTCCTCGGGCTCCTTCCCGTTCCCGACGGCCTCCCCGTGGTGGCGGTCGACGGCGCGGCGAGCGCGGAGATCGCGGCGCAGGGCGCGGAGAACCCCGCGGGTGGAGCGTCGCCGCGGAACCTCGCCTACCTGATCTACACCTCCGGCTCCACCGGCGTCCCCAAGGGCGTGGCCATCGCGCACGAGAGCGCGGTGGCGCTGGTGTCGTGGGGCGCGGGCGTCTACTCGGCCGACGAGCTGTCGGGGGTGCTGGCCTCGACGTCCATCTCCTTCGACCTCTCGGTCTACGAGCTGTTCCTCCCGCTGGCCACCGGCGGGCGCGTGATCGTGGTGGAGAACGCGCTGGCGCTCCCCCACTCGGCCGCCGCGGGCGAGGTGCGGCTGATCAACACCGTCCCCTCCGCGATCACGGCGCTGCTGAAGAGCGGCGGGATCCCGGCGGGGGTGACCACGGTGAACCTGGCGGGCGAGCCGCTCCGGGCCGAGGTGGTGGACGCCCTCTACGCCCGCGGCCACGTGGAGCGCGTCTACGACCTGTACGGCCCGTCGGAAGACACCACCTACAGCACGTTCACGCTGCGCCGCGCGGGGGGCCCGGCCACCATCGGCCGGCCGATCTCGAACACACGGGCGTACGTCCTGGACGCCGGGATGCGGCCGGTGCCGGCGGGGGTGCCGGGCGAGCTGTACCTGGGCGGCCGCGGGCTGGCGCGCGGATACCTGGGGCGCCCCGCGCTCACCGCGGAGCGCTTCGTCCCCGACCCCTTCCAGGGCGGAGGCGGCCGGCTCTACCGCACCGGCGACCGCGCGCGGTGGGGGGCGGACGGCACGCTGGAGTACCTGGGCCGCCTGGACGCGCAGGTGAAGGTGCGCGGCTTCCGCATCGAGCCGGGCGAGATCGAGACGGTGCTGCGCCGGCACGCGTCCGTGCGCGAGGCCGTGGTGATGGCGCGGGAGGACGCGCCCGGCGAACGGCGGCTGGTGGCGTACGTGGTGGGGCGGGAGGGCGCCGGCCCGGCGCCGTCGGAGCTGCGCGCGCACCTCGCCGCGCGGCTCCCCGACTACATGGTGCCCGCCGCCTTCGTCGTGCTGGACGCCATGCCGCTCACCCCCAACGGCAAGGTGGACCGCCGGGCTCTTCCCGCGCCCGACGCGGCGCGGCCCGAGGCGGGGTACGCGGCGCCGCGCACCCGGGCCGAGGAGGTGCTGGCGGGGATCTGGGCCCAGGTGCTGGGCGTGGAGCGGGTGGGGGTCCACGACAACTTCTTCGAGCTGGGCGGCGACTCCATCCTCTCCATCCAGGTCGTCTCCCGCGCCCGCGCGGCCGGGCTGCGCATCACCCCGCGGCAGCTCTTCGACCACCCCACGGCGGCGGAGCTGGCTGGGCAGGCGGGGCGCGAGGGCGAGACCGACGCCGAGCAGGGGCTCGTGGAGGGGCCGGTGGCGCTGACGCCGATCCAGCGCTGGTTCTTCGACCGGCCGAACCCGGCACCGCACCACTGGAACCTGTCGGTGCTCTTCGAGGTGCGGCGGCGCCTGGACCCCTCCGTCCTGGAGCGGGCGGTGGCGCGGGTGGCCGCGCACCACGACGCGCTGCGCATGCGCTTCCGGCTGGACGGCGGCGAGTGGCGCGGGGAGAACGCGGGGCTCGGGGCGCGCCGGTGGACGGCGG
>DASQLJ010000609.1:0-14083 GCA_035630095.1 Longimicrobium sp. | reverse complement strand
CAGCCCGCCCTCCAGCAGCGCCAGCATCTCGTTGCGGCTCGCCTCGGGGCGCAGGAAGTCGGGGTTCGCGTCGAAGTGGGCGCGCAGGAAGTCCTGGTACTTCGTCAACCGGAAGAACCAGTTGCGCTCCTCGGTCCACTGCAGCTCGCGGGTGGGGTGCAGGACGCAGCGGCCGTCCACGATCTCGCCCTCGCGCTTGAACAGCTCGCACCCCACGCAGTACCACCCCTCGTACGTCTTCTCGTAGAAGTCGTCGGGGTTCCGCTCGTGGATGCGCTCGATCAGCGCCTTCACCCCGCGCCGGTGGTGCGGCTGCGTGGTGCGCACCCAGCGGTCGTTCGAGACGCCGAGCTTCGCCCACATCCGATCGAAGCGGGCGGAGATGCGGTCCACCTGCTCCTGCGGGGCGATCTCGTTGGCGGCGGCGGCCTGGGCCACCTTCTGCCCGTGCTCGTCCATCCCCATGCAGAAGCGCACGTCGTCGCCCAGCAGCCGGTGGTAGCGGGCGATGGCGTCGGCGCCGATCTTCTCGTACGCGTGGCCCTGGTGCGGGTCGCCGTTCGCGTAGTCGATGGCCGTGGTGAGGTAGAACCGGCGGCTCACTCGGGCCTCGGCTCCGGAACGCGGCGCGGGCGGCGCGGCGGGCGCTGCGGCGTCTGCGGGGTGGGGAGCGGCGCGGCGGCCGGGCGCTCGGCCGGCGGCGGGCCCACCACGGTCTCCGCCTTGAGCTGGTCGAGCGTCACCACGCGGCGCTGCCGGTTCTCGTCCTGCAGCGTCAGCGTGTTGCGCCAGATGTCGATGGACAGCACCCGCTCGACGCCCACGGTGGTGCGCAGCGTCTTCCCCTCGCGGGGGAAGCGCTTGCGGGCGGTGAGGTAGGCGTCGTGCTCGTAGGTCAGGCAGCACATCAGCCGGCCGCAGGTGCCCGAGATCTGCTGCGGGTTCAGCGACAGGTTCTGGTCCTTGGCCAGCTGCAGGGAGATCGGCTTGATCTCGCGCAGCCAGGTGGCGCAGCAGAGCTGGCGGCCGCAGCGGCCCACGCCGCCGAGCTGCGCGGCCTCGTCGCGCACCCCGATCTGCTTGAGCTCGATGCGGGTGCGGAAGGTGCGCGCCAGGTCGCGCACGAGCTGGCGGAAGTCGACCCGGCGCTCGGCGGTGAAGTAGACCGTCAGCTTGTTCCGGTCCCACTGCCACTCGGCGTCGCTGACCTTCATCTTCAGGTTGTGCTGCTCCACCAGCTCGCGCGTCTTGCGCCGCACGCGCTCCTCGTCGGCGCGCACGGTGTGCAGCTGGTGCACCTCGCCCTGCTCGGCGCGGCGCAGCACGGGCGTGGCGGCCTGGAGCTCGCTGCCGCACTTGCGGCGCGCGATCCCGCCCACGCTCTTCACGCGGCCCACGTCGCGGCCGCGGTCCACCTCCACCAGCACCCACTCGCCCACCCTGAGCGTCACGTCGGGCGAGGTATGGAACCCTCTCCGCGTACCCTTGAACGCCACCTCCACCAGGAAGGCGACTTCGGCATCGGGCGTCGAGAGAGGCTGGATCACCGGGAGCTCGAGCACCGGTTCCCTCCCCACATCTATGCTCTCGCGCCTGACGAAGCAGTCGCGAAAACGGTCAGTAAAGCAGATCTATCGGGAAACCCGCGCGGGTCAGCGGCCGCTCCGCCACTGCCCCATCGCCAGGTACTTGTCCAGCCGTGTCTTGCGCAGCGTGTCCACGTCCATCGCCTTCAGCTCGCCCAGGTGCTTCAGCAGCGCCTCCTTGAGGTTGGCGCCGGTGTCCTCCCAGTCGGAGTGCGCGCCGCCCGGCGGCTCGGGGACGATGCCGTCGATGACGTTCAGCTCTTTCAGGTCGAAGGCGGTGATGCGCATGGCGCGCGCGGCCTTGTCGCGGTGCGCCGCGTCCTTCCACAGGATGGCGGCGCACCCCTCGGCGCTGATCACCGCGTAGATGCTGTTCTCCAGCATCAGCACCCGGTCGGCCACGCCGATCGCCAGCGCCCCCCCCGACCCGCCCTCGCCGATCACCACCGCCACCGTGGGCACCCGCAGCCCCGCCATCTCGCGCAGGTTGCGGGCGATGGCCTCGGCCTGGCCGCGCTCCTCGGCGCCCAGGCCCGGGTAGGCGCCCATGGTGTCGATCATGGTGACCACGGGAAGCCCGAACTTCTCTGCCAATTTCATCAAACGGAGCGCCTTGCGGTACCCCTCGGGGTGCGGCATCCCGAAGTTGCGCGTGAGGTTCTCCTTCATGTCGCGGCCCTTCTGGTGCCCGATCAGCATCACGGTGTCGCCGTTCAGCCGGGCCCAGCCGCCCACGATGCTGGCGTCGTCGCGGTACAGGCGGTCGCCGTGCAGCTCGACCCAGTCGGAGAAGATCATCTCCACGTAGTCGAGGGTGTACGGGCGCCGCGGGTGGCGGGCCACCTGCACCCGCTCGATCGGCGACAGGTTGCGGAAGGTGTCCTGCCGGAGCCCGTGCAGCTTGCGCTCGAGCGAGCGCAGCTCGGTGCTCACGTCCATCCCGCGTTCGCGCGCCACGCCGCGGAGCGTCTCGATCTGCTCCTCGACCTCCGCGATCACGCGCTCGAAATCCAGGTGTGCGACCGTAGCCAAATCCGGTTTCCTCGAAGGCCTCCGCGGGGCGGAAGCGCAGATCCAGTCAGGTTGCGCCGCGCGGGGCGGCGTTCGGTCTCGGGCCCAACAGGTGCGAGTGCGTGAGTGCGCCAGTGCGTTTCCGGCGCCGTGCACGCGCGGGCATCCCGCGATCCACCGTTACGATACACCGGGTGCGGCATTCGGTGCGAACGGAGGGGTGCCGCGGGCCCCCACCCCGGCTCGCCGAGGCTCGCCACCCCTCCCCCAAAAACAGCCTGGGGGAGGGGTTAACCGCGTCGTTCGATGGACGGCCAAGTCTCCGCCGAGAGTCCGGCCTACTCCTCGGACGAGCCGGCGCCGATTTTCTGGCGGCGGTTGCGCCAGGGCTCGTCGCGCTGGGGGACCTGGCCCAGCGGGGGGGCGTCGCGGTGCAGGCGCACGCGCTCGTCGCCCAGGCGGTCGCGCAGGGCGGCCACCACCTCGTCGGTCGGCGTCACCTTCAGCGTGCGCGACTTGAGCCGCTGCGCCTCGGTGCCGCCGTTGGTCCACACGACGAAGACGGGGCCCTCGCCGGCGTGGGCGGCGATCAGCGCCTTCGCGCCCTCGAAGGCGGCGGGCTCGGGGCCGGCCGTGCCGATCTCGATCACCACCCCCACCTCGCCGCTGGTGCGGATGGCGTCCAGCGCCATCGCGTGGTCCAGGAAGAGCGGCGGGTCCTCGTCGTCGCGCTCGCGGTTGCTCACCGCGCCGCGGATCACCACGGCGGCATCCTGCTTGAGCACGTCCTTGTATTTAGCCCACGAGTCGCCGAACGCAAGGACGGTGGCGGTGCCGTGGAAGTCTTCCACCGTCACGCGCCCCCACTCGCTCCCGTCCTTCTTGCTGATCTGCCGGGCGGCCTCGGTGACCACGCAGGCGAGCTCCACCTTGTGGTCCTTCTGCGCCTTGAGCGTCACCGTGTTGGTGCGCCCCTCGAAGAGCGCCACGTCCTCGCGGAAGCGGTTCAGCGGGTGGCCGCTGATGAAGAAGCCCAGGATCTCCTTCTCGCGCGCCAGCCGCTCGCTCTCGGCCCACTTCTCCACCTTCGGCAGCGGGGGTGCCTGCACCAGCGCGTGGCCGCCGTCGCCGCCGCCCATCAGGTCGGCGAAGAGCGAGTCCTGCGCGCTGTCGCGCTCCTTCTGCAGCACCTGCGCGGCGTTGAAGGCGGCGTCCAGCCCAGCCAGGAGCTGGTTGCGGTTGTGCTCCTCGGCGAAGTCGTCGCAGGCGCCGGCGCAGATCAGCGCCTCGTTCACGCGCTTGTTGCACAGCCGCAGGTCGATGCGGCTGAGGAACTCGAACAGCGTGGTGAAGCGCCCCTCGGCCAGCCGCGCGGCCAGGATCGAGCGCACCGCCCCGTCGCCCACCCCGCGGATGGCGCCCAGGCCGAAGCGGATCTTCCCCACGTCCTCGCCGACGACGGTGAACTTCCAGTTCGACTCGTTCACGTCGGGCGCCAGCACCTCGATCCCCTCGCGCGGGATGCGCGGGAGGTACTTGTGCATCTCGCGGCAGTGGGCGATGTACGCCACCACGTCGTCGGTCTTGTCCACGACGGACGACATCAGCGCCGCCATGAACTCGGCCGGGTAGTGGCACTTGAGCCACGCCGTCTGGTAGGCGACCAGCGAGTACGCGGCGCTGTGGCTCTTGTTGAAGCCGTAGCGGCCGAACGCCTCGATCTGGTCGGCGAGCTCCTTGATGGCCTTCGGCTCCTGCCCCTTCGCCACCGCCTTCTCCACGAACTTGCCCAGCTCCTTGGCGATCAGCTCGGCGTCCTTCTTCCCCACTGCCTTGCGCAGCACGTCGGCCTCGGCGAGCGAGAAGCCGGCCAGGATCTGCGCGATGCGCATCACCTGCTCCTGGTACACGATCACGCCGTAGGTGGGCTCCAGCACCTGCTCCAGCTCGGGGAAGGGGTACTTCACCGGCTCCTGCCCCAGCTTGCGGCGGATGTAGACGACGTCCATCCCCATGTCCAGCGGGCCGGGGCGAAGGAGCGCGTTGGCGGCCACCAGGTCGTCGAAGCGGTCGGCCTTCATCTGCCGCAGCTTTTCCGTCGCCAGCTGCGATTCGAACTGGAAGACGCCCGCGGTGCCGCCGCGCGCCAGCATGGCATAGACCTCGGGGTCGTCCAGCGGGATGTCTTCCGGCCGCGCGTACTCCTCACCCGTCGCCGGGTGGCGGAGGGCGTCGTGGCGGGCGCGGATGCTCGCCACCGCGTCGTAGATCACGGTGAGCGTCTTCAGCCCCAGGAAGTCCATCTTCAGCATCCCCGCCTTTTCCAGGCAGGTCATGTCGTACTGCGTGACGATGATGGACTCGCCGCTCCCGCCGGAGCCCTTGCTGCTCTGGGTGCAGATGGGGACGTACTCGTCCAGCGGCCCCGGCGCGATCACCACGCCGGCCGCGTGCACCGACGAGTGCCGGCTGAGCCCCTCGAGGGTGGAGGAGTAGTCCAGGAGCTGGCGGTAGCGCTCGTCCTTCTCGTACAGTTCCTTGATCTCGGGGATTCGCTCCCGCGCCTCTTCCACCGTAAGCGAGAAGTTGGGCGCGTTGGGGATCAGCTTGGCGAGGCGATCCGTCTCCGCGGGGAGGAAGCCCAGGGTGCGCCCCACGTCCTTGATCACCGCCCGGCTCTTCATCGTCCCGAAGGTGATGATCTGGCCCACCGCGTCGCGGCCGTACTTCTCGCGCACGTACTCGATCACCTCGCCGCGCCGCTCGAAGCAGAAGTCCACGTCGATGTCGGGCATCGACACGCGCTCGGGGTTCAGGAAGCGCTCGAAGAGGAGGTCGAACTTGATCGGGCAGCAGTCGGTGATCCCCATGCAGTACGCCACGATGCTCCCCGCCGCCGAGCCGCGGCCGGGACCGACGGGGATGTCGTGCTCGCGCGCCCAGCGGATGAAGTCGGCGGTGATCAGGAAGTACCCCGAGTAGTCCATCTTCGGGTTGCAGATCACGCTGATCTCGTACTCGATGCGCTCCACCAGGTCCGCTGAAAGCACCTGCCGCGGGTCGGCGCCGGCCGGGGCGCCCCTGGCGTACTTCTCAAGCGCGCCCTTCCACACCCAGGCCTGGAGCATCTCGGCCTCGGTGGCGAAGCCCTCCTCCTGCGTGGGGAAGGCGGGGACGTGGTAGCCCTTGGGGTAGCTCCAGTTGCACTCGTCGGCGATGCGCAGCGTGTTCTCCAGCACGTCCGGCCGCCCGGGGAAGCGCTCGCGCATCTCGTCGGAGCTCTTGAAGTAGAGCTGCCCGTCGTACTTCATCCGGTTGGGGTCGCTGAAGTCCTTCCCCAGCCCGATGCAGAGGAGGACGTCGTGCGCCTGGTGGTCGCCCGCGCGCAGGAAGTGCGCGTCGTTGGTGGCCACCAGAGGCGCGCCCATCTCCTCGGCCAGCTTGAAGATGCGGCGGTTCAGCTCGGACTGGCCCTCGCTGTCGTGCCCCTGCACCTCGAGGTAGTAGCGGTCGCGGAAGAGCTCCTGGTGCCACGCCACCGCCTCGCGGGCGGCGTCCCAGCGGTCGTCCATCAGGTGCTGCGCGACCTCGCCGGCCAGGCAGGCGCTGGTGACGATGATCCCCTCGGAGTGGCGCGCCAGCACCTCGCGGTCGATGCGCGGCTTGCCGTAGAACCCCTCGGTGTAGCCGATGGAGGTGAGCTTGGAGAGGTTCCGGTAGCCCTCGTAGTCGCGCGCGAGGAGAACCAGGTGGTAGTAGCCCTTCTCGCCCTTCACCTTGCCGCGGTCGTGGCGGCTGTTGGGGGCCACGTAGGCCTCCATCCCCACGATCGGCTTGACGCCCGCCTTCCTGGCCGCTTCCTGGAACATCCAGGCGCCGTACATGCAGCCGTGGTCGGTGAGCGCGATCGCCGGCTGCTCGAGCTCCACGGCCCGCTTGACGAGGTCGCCGATGCGGTTCGCGCCGTCGAGGAGCGAGTATTCGGAATGGCAGTGCAGATGGACGAACGACATCGGCGCGCGGGGTGCTTCCGCTGGGGGATACGAACTGCGTAACGCGATGAGGAACAACGAGTTGGCGGATTGCGTCCCGCCCTTGCACTTGTCGCGTGTGAACGCCTTGAATATGCTCCTGCGGCACCCGTTTGGGAAGAGAACGGCACGTTTCCGCCACCCCGGGCACGGCCCCGCGGAGATCCCGGCGGACCCGTTCGCCGCGGGGCGACTCGCGCCCCGCGCCGGCTCACACTTTTCGGAAGCCCCCACCGTGACCCGTCCATCCCCCGCGCCCCTCGCGGCCGCGTTCGCCGCCCTGGTCATCCTGCTGGGCGCCTGCGGCGGCGACGAGGGCGAGTCGTCCGGCAGCGCGCAGGCGGGCCCGCTCCCCGCCGGGATCCAGCCGGTGCCCGCGGGCGCGCGCCTGGCGCCGCCGCAGGTGACGGACCGCTGCTACTCGCCGCCCACGCGCATGCTCTTCCACAGCCGGCAGGAGTGGGACACCTACTGGTACGAGGTGACGCGGAAGTGCCCGCCGCCGCCGATCCCGGGCAACATCGACTTCAGCAAGGAGATGCTGGCGTACGCCTCGATGGGCCGCCGCATGTCGGCCGAGGACCGGATGACGATCGACGGGACGGGGATGCGCAACGACACGCTGCTCATCTTCGTGCGCCGGAGCATGCTGGCCGCGGGGTGCCCGGGGACCGAGAAGACCTTCCCGCAGTCGCTGATCCGCCTCCCCGCGGGGAACCGGCCGGTGCGGTTCGCGGAGGAGCACCGGAAGATCCCCTGCCGGTGAGCCGCAACTAGCTGCGGAAAACCTGAGCGGGCGGGGGATTCAGGGACGTTCGGCAGAGGAACGCATTTTCGGGCTCCGGTCAGCGAGGCCGGAGCCGCCGCACCTTCTCGGCCGCCGGCAACTTCGTCACCGACCTGGAGCGGCTGACGATGCCGATCTTCGTGGGCGAGGCGAGCAGCGAGTGCTGCAACCTGTACGGCGATCCCGTGAGCGTGACGCTGCCGTACAGCGGCGTGCAGGGCGAGCTGACGGCGGTGAAGTGGCAGCTCAGCGCCCCCGGCGACCGCCGCCGCGAGATGAGCCCCGAGGTGCCGGTGCAGCTCACCGCCCGCGCCTACTTCGCGGGCGAGGACCCCGCGCTGGACACCATCTACCGGATGATCGCCGCCCGCCGTGCCGCCGCGCCGCGGGCGAGCCCGTGACGCGGCGCCCGGCACCGTCCTGATCCAAAACTGGATTGATTTTCACGCAGAGCAGCAGAGGAGCAGAGAACGTCGTTTTTCTCTGCTCCTCTGCTGCTCCGCGTGAGGCATATCCGTTCGGAGTTTCGCCCCGCGCTCAGCCCGCGGGCGCGCCCGACGGCAGGGCGAGCGCGGGTTCGCGGGGGACGGCGCCGCGCAGCCGCCCGGCCTTCAGCTCGGCGCCCAGGCCGGCGTAGATGGACGGGTCCACGGGCATCAGGTACTCGCGCAGGCGGTTGCGGGTGCGCCAGGTGCGCGCGCCCATGTCGCGCAGGAGCTCGTTGATGTAGTGGAAGTTGAAGGGGACCACGCAGGTGCCCGACGCCAGCGCGAAGGGGCGCTCGGCCTTGAGCCAGTCGAGCCGCGCCTCGATCCGCCGCCGCATCTCGGGCTGCGGGGGGAGCGGCAGGCGGCCGTGCACGTGCTCGGCCAGCCAGCGCGCCCCGATCTCCGACGTGAGCTGCGAGTAGAGGCTGCTGTTGTAGCCCACGAACGCCAGCCGCGGCACGTCCACCGGGAGGATGTTGCGGTAGAGCCGGAAGCAGCCGTCGGCGCCGCGGACGCGCGCCCGCGCCCACTCGGGGAGGAACGCCACCTCCTGCCGGAACCCGGTGCCGAACACCACCACGTCGGCCCGCACGCTGTCGCCGTCGGCGAGCTTCATTCCCCCCGGGCGCAGCCACGCCGGCCGGCTGCGCACCGCCCGGATCCGCCCGGCGCGCACGTGCTCGTAGAACCCGCCCGACGCCAGGCTCAGCCCGCAGCTCACCCCGTCCTCAAGCGGCTCGCCCGGCTGCAGCCCGTGCTCGCCCAGCCCGAAGCCGCGGCGCAGGCTGCGCTCCACGCCGCGCCAGAACAGCCACACGGCGCGCCGCGCCGGCCCGTGCAGCACGCGCTCGAAGCCCGCGAGCTCGCGATAGCGGAAGAGCGCCTCGCTGAAGCGCGTGGTGAGCACGTACCTGAGGTGCACGCGGCCGAAGAAGCGCTGCGGCATCTTCCACAGCGCGCGGCGGAAGACCAGCGTGGCCGCGGCCGCGCGCCCGGCCGCCGCGCACGCCACGTCCGCCGCCGACTTGCCGAACCCCACCACCACCACCTGCTTGCCGTCCAGGACCGAAGCGTCGTTCACCTGCGTGGTGTGCAGCACGCGCCCGCCCGCCGCCTCGAACGCCTCGCGCCCGGGCACCGGGGGGATGAACGGCTCGCTGAAGACACCGTTGCACACCACCAGCCAGTCGAAGTCCTCCGCCCGCTCGCCGTCCGCGTCGCCCACGCGCAGGCGCCAGCCGGAGCGGCCGTCGGTGCGCGCCTCGGCGGCGAGCACGCGGGTGCGCAGCCGCAGGTGCGGCGTCACCCCGAAGCGGTCGGCGTAGGCGGCCAGGTACGCCTGCACCTGCTCGCCGGCGGGCCAGTCGGGGTAGTGCGCCGGCATCGGGAAGTCGGAGAAGGCGTAGGTGTCGCGCGGATTCTGCGTGCACAGCCCGGGGTAGCGCCGCGAGCGCGCCCACACGCCGCCGACCTCGTCCTCCTTCTCGAAAACCGTCACCTCGCAGCCGTCGTCCAGCAGCGTGCGGGCCGCCACGAGGCCGCTCAGCCCCGCGCCCACGATCCCGATGCGCATCATCCCAGGTCTCCCGCGCGTGTGTCGGATCCGCAACTCTCCTACGGTAGATGAACGGCGCGGCGCGTGTCCAGCGCCACGTTCGGAGGACGGGCCGCGGAGGGCCGGGGGCGAAGCGCTGAAAGCGGGAGACGAGCCGTCGGCGCCGGGCGGCGGACGGGATCTGGCGCCTGCGGGGCGGCGGCGTACATTCGTCCGCCCGTTGTGCGCCGTCGTGTCCCTTCCCCCATCTCACTGACAGGAAGCGTCGCTTGAACTCGGTCGTGGTCGCCGGCCTTCCCGGCCATTTCGCCACCTGGCTGGCCGAGCGCCTGCCGGGCGTGACGGTGCAGGCCGCCTTCTCGGCCGGCGAGGCGGTGGACCATGCGCGCGGCCCCCGCCCGCCGCTGCTGCTGCTGGACCTGGCCGTGGGGGCCGACGAGACGATGGAGGCGCTGCGGTCGCTGCGCGCGAAGCCGGCAGGCGCGGCCGTGCCGGTGATCGTGACGCTGGAGCCCGGCGAGCGCGGGGTGGACGAGCAGGTGCTGGAGCGGCTGGTGAAGGAGCTGGGGGTGGAGCGCGTCCTCTTCCACCCGCTGGACCGGGCCGAGCTGCTGCGCGCCGTATCGGCCCGCCTGCAGGTGGCGCCCGAGGCCGCGCCGTCGACAGCCGCGTCGCCGGCCGAATCCCCGCGACCCGCCGCCCCCGCCGCGCCGCGCGAGGACGTGGCCGCCGCGGTGGGGCAGCTCTGGGCGCGGGCGCGCGGCGCCATGCTCGAGCGCGCGCAGGTGCTGGAGCGCGCCGCCCGCGCCGCCGCGGACGGGCGTCTCAGCGGCGCGCTGCGGCAGCAGGCCACCGCCGAGGCGCACCGCCTGGCCGGCGCGCTGGGCACCTTCGGCGTGCCCGAGGGGACGCGGCTGGCGCGCGAGGCCGAGGCGCGCTTCGGCGGCGGCAGCTACCTGAAGCCGGCCGACGGCGCCGAGCTGGCCGACACCGTCGCCCGCCTGCGCCGCGCCATCGAGCAGCGCCCGGCCGAGGCGCCCGCGCCGCCGCCAGCCCCATCCACGGCATCTCCGGTCGTCGCGAACGCCTCCGCCACGCCGGTGCTGCTGGTGGTGACGGGGGATCAGGCGCTCGCCGCCGCCGCGCGCGAGGCGATGGAAGGCGGCCCCGTCCGCGTCGCGACCGCGGCGGACGTGGGCGGCGCGGCGGGCGCGCTGGCGGGGCGGCCCGACGTGCTGCTGCTGGACGTGAGCGCCGCCGACGCGACCAGCGACTGGAGCGCGCTGCAGGCGCTGGGCGCGCGCTACCCCGGCGCGCCGATCCTGGTGGCCACCGCGCGCGGGGCGCTCCCCGACCGGCTGCGCGCGGTGCAGCTCGGCGCCAGCACCTTCCTGCAGAAGCCGGTGGCGCCCGACGCGCTGCGGCAGGCCGTGGCCGACGTGCTCCCCGCGCGCCGCGACGCCCGCGCCCGCGTGCTGTGCGTGGACGACGACCCGCACCAGCTCGACGCGGTGCGCGCGCTGCTGGAGCCGCACGGGCTCGAGGTGCACACCAGCGGCGACCCGCTGCACTTCTGGACGCGCCTGGGCGAGGTGCGCCCCGACCTGCTGGTGCTGGACATCGACATGCCGCACGTGAACGGCATCGAGCTGTGCCGCGTGGTGCGCGCCGACCCGCGCTGGCGCGCGCTCCCGGTCGTCTTCCTCACCGCGCGCACCGAGGCCGAGACCGTCTACCGCGTGTTCGCCGCCGGCGCGGACGACTACGTCGCGAAGCCCTTCGTGGGCCCCGAGCTGATCGCCCGCATCCGCAACCGCCTCGACCGCCCGCGAAGCTGACGAGCGACCGCGGCGGACGGCCATGCATCCCGGATACGATCGTACGAACAACTCGTGACACCCAGCGGTCCCCGGGAGACACGATTCATACGGATAGAGCGGGACTTCTGGAGCCGAGGTGGCCGGATTCCTGCGCGCGGCGCTGCTCACTTTGGGGGAGATGCGAGGATGATCATCGACCTGTTCGCGGACGTGGCGTGTCCGTGGTGCTGGATCGGAGAGCGGCGGCTGAAGCGCGTGCTGGACGAGCGCGGCGTGGAGGCCACCGTCCGCTGGCGGCCGTACGTGCTGCAGCGCGGGCTCCCGCCCGAGGGAATCCCCTGGAACGACTTGGTGGAGAAGAAGTTCGGCGGGTGGGCGCGCGCCCGGCCGATGTTCGCCAGCGTGGCGGCGGCGGGCGAGAGCGAGGGGCTGCGCTTCGACTTCGAGGCGATCACCCGCGCCCCCAACACCCGCGACGCGCACCGCGTGCTGCTGCTGGCGCAGGACCACGGGCGCCTGTGGGAAGCGGCGGAGGCGATGTTCTCGGCCTACTTCGCGGAGGGGCGCGACGTGACCGACCGCGCCGTGCTGGTGGAGGTGGGCGCGGCGGCGGGGCTGGACGCGGCCACCGTGCGCGAGATGCTGGCCGGCGACGCGTACTCCGCCGAGGTCGACGCCGCGCAGGCGCTGGCCGACGGCTCCGGCATCACCGGCGTGCCGATGGCGGTGTTCGACGAGCGCTTCGGCGTGTCGGGCGCGCAGCCGGCGGAGGTGTTCCACATGGCCATCGACCGCGCGCTGGGCGACACCGTCGGGGCTACCTGATTCTCCAGCGCCGCAGCAACAACTACGAAAAGCCTCGCAAACTGCGCGAGGCTCCTCATCTCGGTGGCGGCAGCGCGGCTCGATTCAGAAATCGCTACCGCGCCTTCATCCTATCGTGGACGAGCACTCGCCATTGAAGTCGGCGAAGGCGCCGCGAAGGCGGATTGTGTGCCGTTGTAGCCGCGAGCCGCGAGTTCACTTGCATCTTCAGGGACAACTCGAGGTCTACAGGCCGTTTTGCGCGGTGACGTCAGGCGCGTCGCTCCATCCCGCCGGGCCCGGCGTGCTTCCCCCGCCGCGGGGTTGCCTGGAAGTCGCGGGCGTGCGCCTCCATCTCGTCGAGCACCTTCTCGGGGGCCACGTCCTGCGCCAGCTCCACCAGCTCGGGGTCGCGCGCCTGCTCGATCCCCATCTTCTCCGCGATCTGGGTGACCAGCGAGACGAGCTGCGTGATCTCGTGCTCGGAGAGGAGGCTCACCTGCAGGTCCAGGTCGGCGCGCTTGTCGGCCAGCGCCTGCATGCGGTTCTGGCTGATCAGCACGAAGGTGGAGAGGAAGATCGCCTCGACCGACGCGACCATCGCCAGCACCACGAACGACTCGTCGAACCGCGGCAGCGGCGTCCACCCCAGGTTCACCACGATCCACGCGCCGAACAGCACCAGGTGGATGTAGACGAACCGCATGCTGCCGGTGAAGCGCGTGACGTTGTCGGCCACGCGGCCGCTCATCGGCTTGGCGGCCTCTTCGATCTGGCGCCGGGCCAGCAGCGCGCGGATGTTGCGCTCCACCACCCCCGCCAGCTGCGGGCTGTCGCGCCGGTCCGGCGCGTACTTCTGCTGATTCAACGCTCGCTCCACTCCGGGTGCTCCGGTCACTTTCCTGCACGACGGGGAGACCGAAAGCGCGCAGCAGTGTGCATCTACCGTTCCGAAACGGGTATACGCGGCCCTCGTCCCCCCGGCCCCTTCTCCCGAACTGCAGGAGAAGGGGGGGAACTGCGGCTGAGAGTGGGCGGCCCAACCGGTCGGCCAGGTACTCGTGGATGAACGGATGGCCACGGAGCCGTCGCCCACGGCCGGGCCCACGCGCTTGACGGCGCCCGCGCGCACGTCGCCGGCGGTTCAGCTCAGCGGACGGCTCAATCGTCGCCGCTCAGCCACTCGGCGATCAGGCGGTGCGAGATGGAGAGGTTGCCGGACGGGAGCAGCGTGCCGTCGTCCAGGCGGCGGCGGTACTCGTGGCGGGTGAACCAGCGCGCGTCCTCCAGCTCGTCGCCGTCGATGGTGATGGCGTCGTCCGCCGCCTCCGCGGTGAAGCCCACCATCAGCGACGCGGGAAAGGGCCAAGGCTGCGACGAGTGGTAGCGCACCGAGCGCAGGGGGATGCCGGTCTCCTCCATCACCTCGCGCTCCACCGCGTCTTCCAGGCTCTCGCCGGGCTCCACGAAGCCGGCCAGCGTGGCGTAGCGGCCGGGGTCCCACGCGGCCTGGCGGCCCAGCAGCGCACGGCTGTCGTGCGTCACCAGCATGATCACGGCGGGGTCGGTGCGGGGAAAGTGCAGCGCCCCGCACGCCGGCGAGGTGCAGGCGCGCACGTGCCCCGCGTCGCGCGCCTCGGTCGGCTCGCCGCACACCCCGCAGAAGCGGTGGCGCGCGTGCCAGTGCATCATCCCGCGCGCCAGCGCCAGCATCCCCGCGTCGCGCGCGTCCAGCACGGCGCCGTGGCGGCGCAGCTCCTCGAACTCGGCGCCGGCCAGCGCGGCCACGTCGGCCGGGTCGCCGTGCCCCACCTCCAGCGCGAAGTGCGCGGCGCCGCCGTGCATCCCCAGGAACACCGCGGTGCCCGCGCCCAGCAGCGGCGCCGCCTCCTCCGCCCCCAGCCAGCGGACGCGGGGGCCGCCGTCCACCACGAACAGGTTCTTCAGCTCCCACACCGGCGCGAACCGCGTGGACGGATCGCGCAGCCGCTCGTCCACCCA
>DASQLJ010000608.1:0-2701 GCA_035630095.1 Longimicrobium sp. | reverse complement strand
ACGGGGGAACGGCAGGGGAGAGGGGACAGGGACAGGGCACGCCGGCGGAATGCTTCCGCGACGCCTCCCACCCGTCCCCATCGACGGGCCGTCATCCGCCGGGCCGAACCACACCCACCGCTACGAGCTGGCAGACCGGTTGACCGATCCTGGACGTTTTCGCCCGAACGCAGTGCATCTCCCGAAAATCCTGGGGGGACCCGCCCGGCTGGCCGCGGCGCTCGCCGCCGTTGCCCTCGCCGCGTGCGCGCCGAAGAACGAGACGCTGAGGACGCTGGAATCGGTCGTGCTGCGCGACTCGGTGCCGGTGGACGCCACGCTCTGGCTGGACCACGCGGGCCGCGCGTGGGTGGGCAGGGCGGGGTCGCTGACCGCGTTCGACACCGCGGGCAACGCGCTGGGCGGGATGGCGGTGCCGCTGAGGGGGACGCCGCAGGTGCTGTGGACGGCGAAGGGGCGGACCTACCTGCGCACCGCCGGTGCCGCGGCCGTGGCGAACGCCCAGGGGCGGCAGGCCGGCGTGCGCCGCTCGGAGGCGCCGGTGGCGGCGGACCCGCGCGGGCGCTGGGTCTACACCGCCACGCGCACCGGCAGCGTGCTGGGGCTGTCGCCGGAGACGCTCGCGGCGCGCTGGGGGTGGCCCGACGCGGGCTCGGCGGTGACGTCGCTGGCGGTGTCGCCGCTGGGGGACCGGGTGTACGTGGCGCTGGCGGGGAACAGCGCGCGCCAGGTGAACGCCGGGATCGAGATCCGCGACGCGCTGAGCGGCCGGCTCCTCTCCACCTTCCTGACCGACGCGGGGATGAAGGCGCTGCAGGTGGGGCCCGACGGCACGCTCTACGGCGTGGTGGGCGGCAGCGTGATGGCGCTGCGGCACGGGCCCGAGGGCCTCAAGCAGCTGTGGGTGCGCAAGATGGGCGGGATCGGCGGGCCCGATCCCGACGCGCTGCGGGTGTCGCCCGACGGGGCGCGGGTGGCGGTGCTGGAGCGCGGCCGCAGCCTGCACCTGCTCGCGGCGGCGGACGGGAAGGTGCTGCAGGAAAGCAAACGGGCGCCCCGCGACGCAGCGTGGGACGCCTCGGGGCGCCTGTGGGTGCTCGGCGCGCGGGAGATCCGGATCGTGCGCTAGGCGCGCCGCTCCGGCCTCAGTGCTCCAGGTCGGGCCCGCCGTCCTTGCCGCCGCGCATCATCAACCCGGCCGCGAAGAAGGGGAGCGTGTTGAGGGCCAGGCTGGCCAGCGCCGCGTAGGTGAGCACGTGGTTGCCGACGATGAGCGAATAGATCAGCGCCACGATGGCGGGCAGGGTGATCACGGCGGCTGCCATCATCGCGTACTTCATCGTCTCGGCTCCGGTCCCGGAATTTCGTGGTGTGCGTGCGCGGCGTTTTCGGCGCGCAAGCTAGTCCGGCGGGGGGATTGGGGCAAGTCGGGGGCCGTTCGGGATCCGCGCGGACGCGGGCATCGTCGACAGGTGCGCGAGTGCGGGTGCGCGAGTGTGTTCCGCCCAGCGGCGATTCGGGGCGGGCGCATGTAGGGATATCTCCCACGGCGGCTCAGCCGGGGTCCTGATTATGCTGGCGAGCGCGTCCGGCCATCTTCCCCGTACCTTTTCACGGAGGGGGGAAGATGAGCGGAACGATGGAGGTCCAGCGACGGAGCGGAGCCGTGCAGCAGCCGGTGCGGAGGAGGGACGAGCGCGAGGGGCCGGCGCCGAAGCTGGCCCCGGTGCCGCCGCTGGAGACGCGGCTGTGGCGCGCGGCGCGCCTGCGCTGCCCCGTGTGCGGCAGCCGCGGCCTGCTGCAGAGCTGGATGAAGCTGCGCCCGCGCTGCCCCACCTGCGGCCTGCGCGTGAACCGCGGCGAGCACGACTTCTTCCTGGGCGCGATGATGTTCAACATCGCCTTGGCCGAGGGCACGCTCGCCATCATCCTGGTGGGCCTGCTGATCGCGCTCTGGCCCAACGTGCCGTGGACCGCGCTCGAGATCGGCGCGCCGCTGCTGATGATCGTCGCGCCTTTCCTCTTCTACCCGTTCAGCCAGACGATGTGGCTCGCGTTCGATCTCCTCCTCCATCCGCTGACGGAGGAAGAGCTGGACTGGCACCGGTCGAACGACGACGAGGCGATGCGGCGCTCGGATTTTTGACGACCGCAAGTGCCTGCCGAGCTCGCTCGGAGCCACCATCTCACCAGCGACGCGAGGGCTCGTGGAGCACAAGCGCAGTGAGTCGGTTGATTGGGTGATCAGGGATAATCCAGTATCCCCGGTCGATCTCGACTTGGAGTACGCGGCCATGGCCCGAGATCAGGTGCGTGAGGCCGAGGCCGTGGCCTGGGCAGATGCGCTGCTTCCGGACGTCGGAGATGAAGACGCTGCCGACGGGGAGAGCTCTGTTTAGATCCCGAATCCCTTGACAACACCACGTCGTACGTCGACATTGAGACCGTTCGGTCTCTAACGTGAGAAATTGAGGGGCGCATGGTTCGATCGGGCGAAGAGACTCGCGACAACATCATCCGCAAAGCGGCCGCGCTGTTCAACCAGCACGGGTTCGCGGGGTCGTCCATGTCCGACATCATGGAGGCGACGGGGCTCAAGAAGGGCGGGATCTACCGCCACTTCGAGAGCAAGGAGGCGCTCGCCGTCGAGGCGCTGGACTACGCGGTGGAGCTGATGGGGCGCCGCTTCGCCAACGCGCTG
>DASQLJ010000607.1:0-4322 GCA_035630095.1 Longimicrobium sp. | reverse complement strand
CACGGTGAACCCCGACCGCGAGCGGATGGCGCTGCACGAGGTGCACATGTTCCTGGGCCGGCGCTACCTGGTGACGGTGCACGACCACAAGGTGCACGAGTTCGGCGAGGTGCTGGCCCGCTGGCGCGCCAACCCGCACCTCTTCCGCACCGTGGGGGCGCTGGCGCACGGGATCATGGACTCCATCGTCGACCACTACTTTCCCGTGGCCGACCACTTCGCCGACCGCGTGGAAGAGCTGGAGGCGAACGCCTTCGACAACCCCTCCGACTCGCAGGAGGGGCTCGAGGAGCTGCTGAACGTGCGGCGCGAGCTCACCATCTTCCGCAAGGTGCTGGGCCCCGAGCGCGACGTGGTGAGCACTCTGCTGCGGCGCGACCTCCCCTTCCTCTCGGCCGACCTGGTGCTCTACTTCCAGGACGTGCACGACCACCTGATGCGCGTGGTGGAAGAGCTCGACACGCTCCGCGACCTGCTCACCGGGGCGATGGAGGCGCAGCTCTCGGCGGCCAGCAACCAGCTCAACGTGACCATGCGGGTGATGGCGGCGTGGTCCATCATCCTGATGGCGATGACGCTGGTGGCCGGGATCTACGGGATGAACTTCCACATCATGCCCGAGCTGGTGTGGCGCTACGGCTACGCCTGGGCGCTCGCGCTGATGGGGCTGATGGGCGGCGTGCTCTTCATCTACTTCCGCCGCAGGGGCTGGGTCTGACCATCCTTCACCGCCGGTGCCCATGACCGGGGCCTCGTCCGAGAACGCGCTGAGCGCCGACGAGCTGCAGGACGTGTGGCCCATCCTCTCGCGCGACGAGCGCGCCGAGGGGTTCCAGCTCCTGCCCGCCGAAGACGCCGACGACTTCTTCCTGGCGCTCAGCACGCGCGACCAGGCCGAGCTCCTCATGGAGCTCACCGAGGGCGCGCGGCGCCGCTGGGTGCGCCTCCTCCCCCCCGACGACGCCGCCGACCTGGTGCAGGAGCTGGACGCGGAAGACCGCGTCCACGTGATCGACTTCCTCGACCCGATCACCCGGCGCGAGGTGAGCGCGCTGCTGGCCTACGAGGAGGACGAGGCCGGCGGGCTGATGAGCCCCCGCTTCGCCCGCGTGCGCCCGGAGATGACGGTGGACGAGGCGATCGCGTACCTGCGGCGGCAGGCGCGGCGGCGTCTGGAGACGATCTACTACATCTTCGTGCTCGACGCCGAGCAGCGCCTGCAGGGCGTGGTCTCCTTCCGCGAGCTCTTCGCCAGCCCCGGCGACCGCACCATGCTCGAGGTGATGGAGACCGAGCTGGTCACCGTTCCCGAGCACATGGACCAGGAGACGGTGTCGCAGATCCTGGCCGAGAGCGACCTGCTGGCGGTGCCGGTGGTGGACTCGCTCGGCCGGATGAAGGGCATCGTCACCGTCGACGACATCGTGGACGTGGTGCAGGAGGAGGCCACGGAGGACATCCACAAGGCCGGCGGGATGGAGGCGCTGGACGCGCCCTACTTCGACGTGAGCGTCCCCGCGATGGTGCGCAAGCGGGGCGTGTGGCTGGTGGTGCTCTTCATCGGCGAGATGCTGACGGCAACCGCCATGGCGCACTTCGAGGACGAGATCGCCCGCGCCGTGGTGCTCGCCACCTTCGTCCCGCTGATGATCAGCTCGGGTGGGAACACGGGGAGCCAGGCCAGCACGCTGGTGATCCGCGCGATGGCGCTGGGCGAGGTGCGGATGCGCGACTGGTGGCGGGTGGTGCGCCGCGAGTTCTGGACGGGGCTGATGCTGGGGCTGATCCTGGCGGCGATCGGCTTCGTCCGCATCGTCGTCTGGCAGTCCGTCGGCCAGGTGTACGGGCCGCACTACCTTCTCGTGGCGGCGACGGTGTCGATCAGCCTCGTCGGGATCGTGCTCTGGGGCACCGTGACGGGGTCGGCGCTGCCGCTGGTGCTGAGCCGGCTGGGGCTGGACCCGGCCAACTCCTCCGCGCCGTTCGTGGCCACGCTGGTGGACGTCACGGGGGTGATCATCTACTTCACCCTCGCGCGCATGCTCCTGGGCGGCACGCTTCTGTAGCGCGGCTTCGGTCGATGTCGAGAGGGCCCGCGTGCAGCGACTGCGCGCGGGCCCTCCGCTCGTTCCAAAATGATGTGCCAGGCTGATATATAGACATGTTTCACCCGCTGTTTACGTAATCGGGCGAAACGAAGATCAGGGAGTGCCGGCGGGGGTGTTCAGCGGGGCGTTGCGGAAGACTTCGCCGGCGCCGGGCTGGCGCATGTTGCGGGCGGCGCGCGGGGGCCACACCGCGCCCTGCACCTCGCCGTGGCGCGTGCGCGCGTCGTAGGCGGCGTCCTGCGCGCGGAAGACGGCGACCACGCTGTCGATGGTGGCGCGCGCGGTGACCTCCATCACGTCGCACGAGGGCGCCCGCAGGTTGCGCAGGCGCGAATCCACCTCGCGCGAGGCGGCCACGGCGTTCAGCACGTGCCCGCTCTCGTGCAGCGCCAGGCTGCGCACGAAGTTGTTCCAGTCCGACGTGAGGTCGGCCGACCCACCGGTGGTTTCCCAGCGCGGCAGCGCCATCTGCGACTCGAGGCGCGTGTGCGAGCTGATCACGCCGCAGGTGCTGTCCGCCGCGGTCCAGTCGCCCTGCCAGATCACCGTCCACGTCGTGCGGGCGAAGTAGGTGTCCGTCTGCGTCGCCTCGGGCGCGGCGGACTGCAGCGACGCCAGCAGCTCGCCCACGCTGCCCCCCGCCACGCGGTAGTAGCGGTGATGCAGGTTGGCTTCCGCCGGGATGTCCACCGGCCGCGGGCGCTGCGTGAACGCGCACGCCGCCGCGAACAGGCAGACGGCCACGGGCGGGAAGATGGATCGCATCGCCATCGGAGGGACCCGCGGGGGTGTGGGGTTGATGCGGGGCGGACGCCGGCGCCGGTGGAAACGAACGCGCGAGCGGCCTCCGTTCTGCCACCCGCGCCGTCCGGGTAGACCGGGACCCCGCCGCGGCGCGCGGCGGGGTCCCTTAATCTACCGTCGAGCCGATGCCGTTCGGGGGCTCACGGCTTGATCGGCTTGATCTCCTGGATGTCGGGCTCGGCGCCCTCCACGGGAGCGTCGTCCGTGGGGGCGTCGTCGGTCACCTGCGCGTCGTCGGACGGCGCCGGCTCGGCGGCGGCATCGTCACCGGTCGTGCCCGCCGCCGCGCCGTCGGTGCCCTCGGCCGGGGTGCCGCCGGCGCCCTCGGCCGACTCGCCCACGCGGAAGCTGCGCAGGATCACGGGGAGGCCGCCCTTCTCGCCCAGGTCGTCCAGGCTGCTCAGCCCGCTCCCGACCGGCGTGCCCAGCATGATGATGGACAGGCCGCGCCCGTCGCCCACCGGCAGCAGCAGCACCCGGCCGAAGATCTTCACCTCGCCCTGCTGGCCGGTGAAGCGGAAGCCGGTGGCCTGGCGGCCGTCCAGCGTCATCCGGTCGTCGCCCACGCGCTGGAAGCCGGCGAACTGCTGCGTGAACTGTTGCTCGAGCTGCGACAGGAGCTGGCCCAGCAGCTCGCGGTCGTCCTCCCGCCCCGGCGGCAGTTGCAGGTAGCCCACGGCGAAGTTCTCGGCCGTGGTGCCGCCGTTGCTGCGCTCCACCTTCACGAAGTTCATGGCGTCCTCCGCGTCGCCGCGCTCCACCACCGCCCAGCCGTCGGGGTAGCGGAAGGAGAACGGCACGAACATGCTACGCAGGTTGGCGTTCAGCCCCTCTTCCGTGCCCGTGTAGAGCGTGCCCGCCTCGTCGCCCGCGACGACGGTGGTGTCGGCATCGCCGCCGGCGCGCTCGCCCAGGCTGGCGATGTAGCCGATGCCGCCGAACACCGCCAGCGCGATCAGGAGAAGCAGCCCGCAGCCGCCGCACCCCAGGATCCACGGCAGCATCCCGCGCTTCTTCGGCGGGGGCCCGCCGGGGTAGCCGGGGCCGCCGGGACCCGGGTATCCGGGCCCGCCGGGCGTCTCCCTGTATCCCGGCCCGCCCTGGTACGGACCACCCTGGCCCGGTCCGTACGGCCCGCCCTGCTGGTAGCCGCCGCCGAAGCCGCCACCCGGCGGAGGCGGCGGGGGTGGATTCGGCCCGCCGCCGCCGTGGGGCGGCGGGGGAGGCGGCGGAGGCGTGTAGAAGTCGCTCATCGGAGGCGTTCGGAGGTGCGGGACGTGCGGCCGCGCGGGGGATTGCGCGGCGCCGGGAAGATGGCCCACTCCCAAGCTTTCTCGCAAGCTAAACGGTTTCGACGCCTCCGCACCGCGGGGCATGCCGTCGCGCGCTTACGCCCGTCGCACCTGCCGT
>DASQLJ010000606.1:0-2717 GCA_035630095.1 Longimicrobium sp. | reverse complement strand
CGCTTCGTCCCCAATCCCCTGACCGGCGACCCGGCCGACCGCGTGTACCGCACCGGCGACCTGGGCCGCTACCGCCCCGACGGCGCCGTGGAGCTCGCCGGCCGCGTGGACGGCCAGGTGAAGGTGCGCGGCTTCCGCGTGGAGCTGGGGGAGATCGAGGCCGCGCTGGCGAAGCACCCTTCCGTGCGCGAGGCCGTCGTCGCCGCGCGGGGCGAGGACCCGGACCGCGCGCTCGTCGCATACGCCGTCCCGCGCGAGGGCGCCGGGATCGAGGCGGAGGCGCTGCGGGCGCACCTGAAGTCCATCCTCCCCGACTACATGGTCCCCGCGGCGTTCATGGCGATCGCGGCGGTGCCGCTGACGGCGAACGGGAAGGTGGACCGCCGCGCGCTGCCGGAGCCCGGACCGGCCGCGACCGACTCGCGTGCCGCCGCACCGCGCACGCCGACGGAGGAGATCCTGGCGCAGCTCTGGACCGAGGTCCTGCGCAAGGAATCCGTCGGCGTGGACGACGACTTCTTCGCGCTGGGCGGGCATTCGCTGCTGGCGACGCGGCTCCTGTCGCGGGTGCAGAACGCGCTGGCCGTCGTCGTTCCGCTCCGCGCGCTCTTCGAGGGGCCCACGGTGGCGGAGCTGGCCGTGCGCGTGGAGGAGATGCGCCGCGCCGGGCTGCCGGTGCTGCCGCCGGTGGTACCCGTCGATCGTGATCGTCCCCTCCCGCTCTCGTTCGCCCAGGAGCGGCTCTGGTTCCTGGACCGGCTGGAGGGCGGGAGCGCGCCGTACAACATCCCCGCCGCGCTGCGCTTCACCGGCGCCCTGGACGTGGACGCGCTGGAGCGGAGCCTGGGCGAGATCGTCCGCCGCCACGAGTCGCTGCGGACCGTCTTCCGCGAGGTGGACGGAGGCGCGGTGCAGGTGATCGCGCCCTTCGCCGGCTTCGCGCTCCCCGTCGACGACCTGTCGGGGCTCCACGAGACGGCGCGCGAGACGGAGGTGCGGCGGCGCGCGCGGGAGGATGCGGCGCGTCCGTTCGACCTGGCCGAGGGCCCGCTCTTCCGTGCCGCGCTGCTGCGGGTGGCGGACGAGGAGCACGTCCTGTTGCTGTGCATCCACCACATCGTCAGCGACGGCTGGTCGACGGGCGTGCTGCACCGCGAGCTGGGCACGCTGTACGCCGCCTTCGCGCGCGGCGAGGGAGATCCGCTCCCGCCGCTGCCGGTGCAGTACGCGGACTACGCCGTGTGGCAGCGCGAGCAGCTGCGGGGCGAGGCGCTCGACCGCCAGGTCGGCTACTGGAAGGAGCGGCTGGCGGGCGCGCCGGCGCTGCTGGAGCTGCCGACCGACCGGCCCCGGCCGCCGGTGCAGTCGCACCGCGGCGCGCGGGAGGTGTTCGACCTGCCGCGCGCGCTGCTCGACCGCCTCCAGGCGCTGGGGCGGAGCGAGGGCGCCACGCTGTACATGGTGATGCTGGGCGCCTTCCAGCTGCTGCTGAGCAAGTACAGCGGGAGCGAGGACGTCGTCGTCGGATCGCCGATCGCGGGACGGACGCGGCGCGAGGTGGAGGAGCTGATCGGCTTCTTCGCCAACACGCTGGTGCTGCGAACCGATCTCAGTGGCGACCCCACCTTCCGCGAGCTGCTGGAGCGGGTGCGCGAGGGGACGCTGGGCGCGTACGAGCACCAGGAGGTGCCGTTCGAGCGGCTGGTGGCCGAGCTGCAGCCCGTGCGCAGCTTGAGCCACTCGCCGCTCTTCCAGGTGATGTTCACCCTCCAGAACGCCGACCGCTCCGGCTCCGGCCTCGAGGGGCTGCGGATGGCGGGGGGAGTGGCCGCGGAGCTGGAGACCACCAGGTTCGACCTGGCGCTCACCGCCGTCCCCCACGACGGCGGCGTCGGCGGCGCGCTGGAGTACAGCACCGACCTCTTCGACCGCTCCACCGTCCGGCGGATGCTGGGGCACCTGGAGCGGGTGCTGGAGCAGGTCGCCGCGGACGCGGACGTGCGGCTCTCGCGGCTGGCGCTCCTCTCCGCGGAAGAGCGCGGCCTGGTGGTGGATGCCTGGAACCGGACCGAAGCGGAGGTTCCGGCGGACCGGTGCATCCACGAGCTGTTCGAAGCCCGGGTGGAGCGCACGCCCGACGCGGTGGCCGTGGTCTTCGAGGGCCGGCGGTCGAGCTACGCCGAGCTGAACGCGCGGGCCAACCGGCTGGCGCATCACCTCCGCTCGCTGGGCGTGGGCCCGGACGCGCGCGTGGCGGTCTGCGTGGAGCGGAGCGCGGAGATGGTCGTCGCGCTGCTGGCCGTCATGAAGGCCGGCGGGGCGTACGTGCCGCTGGACCCATCGTATCCGGCGGAGCGGCTGCGCTACGTCCTCCGCGACAGCGCGCCCGCGGCCGTGCTGACGCAGAAGCACCTCCGGGAGGGGATCGAGAACACGGGCGTGCCGGTGCTGGAGATCGACGCCGACGGGCCGGAGTGGGCGGACCGGCCCGCGACGGACCCGGCGGTCGAGGGACTGACGCCGGCGCACCTGGCGTACGTGATCTACACCTCCGGCAGCACCGGGCGGCCCAAGGGCGTCGCCGTCCCGCACCGCGGCGTGGTCAACCTCCTCGGATCGATGCGGGAGACCGTGGGGATGGAGCCCGCGGACCGCCTGCTGGCGGTGACCACGTATGCCTTCGACATCTCGGTGCTGGAGATCTTCCTCCCCCTCCT
>DASQLJ010000605.1:0-2497 GCA_035630095.1 Longimicrobium sp. | reverse complement strand
GCTGGTGGAGCACGGCTCCCTGTCCAACCTGCTGGCCGCCGCGCGCGAGGCGTTCGGTGTCGGCGAGGGCGACGTGATGCCGGCGCTGGCCTCGTACGCCTTCGACATCTGGCTCTTCGAGGCGCTGCTGCCGCTCACCTCGGGGGGCGCGGTGCGCCTGGTGGAGCGCGACCGGGTGCTGGACGTGCCCGCGCTGGTGGAGGAGATCGCGGACGCCACGCTCGTGCACGCCGTCCCCGCGCTGATGCGGCAGCTGGTCCACGTGGAGCGCGAGACGCCCCGGCTCGCCCGGCTGCGGCGCGCCTTCGTGGGCGGCGACCGTGTCCCGGCCGATCTGCTGGCGGAGATGAGGGCGGCGCTCTCCGGGGCGGAGACGCACGTCCTGTACGGCCCCACCGAGGGGACCATCCTGGCTTCCACGCACCCTGTCCCGCAGGACGGGATCGTGGAGGGGAACCCGATCGGCCGCCCCCTGGGGAACGTGCGCCTGTACGTCTGCGATGCGCTCGGGAGCCCGCAGCCGGCGGGCGTCCCGGGCGAGCTCCTGATCGGCGGGGCGGGGGTGGCGCGCGGCTACCTGGGCCGCTCCGCGATGACCGCGGAGCGCTTCGTCCCCGATCCGTTCTCGGTGGAAGGCGGCGCGCGGCTGTACCGCACCGGCGACCGGGCGCGGTGGCGGGCGGACGGGACGCTGGAGTTCCTCGGGCGCACCGACTTCCAGGTGAAGATCCGCGGCTTCCGCATCGAGCTGGGCGAGATCGAGGCGCGTCTGCGCGAGCACTCCGCTGTGCGCGAGGCCGTCGTCCAGGTCCGCGAGGACGCACCGGGCGACACGCGCCTTGTGGCGTATGTCGTGGCGGAGGAGTCGGCCGGCGCGGACGTGCTGCGCGCGCACCTGGGCCAGGCGCTGCCAGCGTACATGGTGCCGGCGGCGTTCGTGGTGCTGGAGGCGCTGCCACTGACTCCGAACGGGAAGCTGGACCGCAAGGCGCTGCCGGCGCCGGAGTACGCGTCGGCAGAGGAGAAGTACGTGGCGCCGCGGACGCCGACCGAGGAGGTGCTGGCGGGGATCTGGGCGGAGGTGCTGCGGCTGGAGCGGGTGGGGGTGGAGGAAAGCTTCTTCGACCTTGGCGGGCACTCGCTGCTGGCCACGCGGGTGGTGTCGCGGGTGAGCGCGGTGTTCGGCGTGGAGCTGCCGCTGCGGGCGCTCTTCGAGGGACCCACGGTGGCGGAGCTGGCGAAGGCCGTGGAGGACGAGCGGCGCAGGGAGCTGCCGGTGCTGCCGCCGGTGGTGCCGGCGGAGCGCACCGGGGCGCTGCCGCTGTCCTTCGCGCAGGAGCGGCTCTGGTTCATCGACCGGATGGAGCCGGGGAGCGCCACCTACAACATCCCCGCCGCGCTGCGTCTGACGGGCGCGCTGGACGAGCGGGCGCTGGAGCGCGCGCTGGGTGAGATCGTACGGCGTCACGAGACGCTGCGCACCACCTTCGGCGAGGTGGACGGAGGCGCGGTGCAGGTGATCGCGCCCTTCGCCGGCTTCGCGCTCCCCAGCGACGACCTGTCGGGGCTCCCCCCGGCGGCGCGCGAGACGGAGGTGCGGCGGCGCGCGCGGGAGGACGCGGCGCGTCCGTTCGACCTCGCCGAGGGCCCGCTCGTCCGCGCCGCGCTGCTGCGGGTGGCGGACGAGGAGCACGTCCTGCTGCTTTGCATCCACCACATCGTCAGCGACGGGTGGAGCAGCGGAGTCCTCTTCCGCGAGCTTTCGGCGCTGTACGCGGCCTATCGCGAGGGGAGCGATTCACCGCTGCCGGAGCTGGCGGTGCAGTACGCCGACTACGCGGTGTGGCAGCGCGAGCAGCTGGAGGGCGAAGTGCTGGAGCGGCAGCTCTCGTACTGGCGGGAGCGCCTGGCGGGCGCGCCGGAGCTGCTGGAGCTGCCGACGGACCATCCGCGCCCGGCGATGCAGTCGTACCGCGGCGCGACGGTTCCGGTGGAGCTGTCCCTGGAGCTGCTGGAGCGTATCCAGCGGCTGGGGCGGAGCGAGGGGGCGACGCTGTACATGGTGCTGCTGGGCGCCTTCCAGGTGCTGCTTGCCAAGTACGCCGGCAGCGAGGACGTGGTGGTGGGCAGCCCGATCGCCGGGCGCACGCGGCGCGAGGTGGAGGAGCTGATCGGCCTCTTCGTCAACACGCTGGTGCTGCGCACCGACCTGTCGGGAGACCCCTCCTTCCGCGAGACCCTGCGGCGCGTGCGCGAGGTGACGCTGGGGGCGTACGAGCACCAGGACCTTCCCTTCGAGAAGCTGGTGGCCGAGCTGCAGCCCGAGCGCAGCTTGAGCCACTCGCCCCTGTTCCAGGTGATGTTCACGCTGCAGAACGCCGGGGGCGGGGGAGGCGCTCTTCCGGGGCTGAGCGTGAGCGGAGTCGGTGCGGAGCTCGCGAGCGCCAAGTTCGATCTCTCCCTGACGCTCGCGGCGACCGCCCAGGGCCTGCGTGGC
>DASQLJ010000604.1:0-10962 GCA_035630095.1 Longimicrobium sp. | reverse complement strand
CCCCGCGTTCCCGTGACACCCTGTCCCCTACCCGTTCCCTCCATCGACCTGCCGTGCCCGCCCTGGAGGCCCTCACCCTGGCGCTTCGCGCCGGTCCCTCTCCCAAAACAGCCTGGGAGAGGGACGGGGCTCGCTTCGCTCGCGGCGTCGTTCCGCGCGTCGGCGGCGAAGGCGTGGATAGCGTGCAACCACGCTCCGGCGTCACCGCGGCCGGTAGTCCGCGAAGGCGGACTTCGTGTAGTCGTTGCCGCGGTTTCAACCGCCCCTCTCCCGGGTCCGGAATCACAGCCCCTCGGGGCGGATGCCGTAGATCGCCTGCAGCAGCGACAGCGCGACCGCGCCCACCAGCACGCCGAACACCACGATCATCACCGGCTCCACCAGCCGGAGGAGCCGGTCCAGCCCGCGCTCCAGCTCGCCCTCCAGCGCCCCCGCGGCGCGGTCGAGCATGGGGGCCAGGCGGCCGCCCTCCTCGCCCACCTCCACCATCTGCACGAACAGGAAGGGGAAGCCCCCGCCGCGCCGCAGCGCCGCCGCCAGCCGGTCGCCGGCGCGCACCTCCTCGCGGGCGCGCAGCACCTCGCCGGCGATGGCGGCGTCGGCCTGGCTCGCGGCGGCCACCTCCAGCGCGCCCAGGATCGGCATCCCGCTCTCCAGCAGCGCCCCGAGCGCCCGCGCCAGCCGCGCCGTGGCCGCCCGCCGCCGCAGCCCGCCCACGACCGGCACGGCCAGGAGCGCCCGGTCCACCGCCGCGCGCCCCTCCTCGCTCGCACGCACCGCCGCCACCACCGCGGCGGCCACGAGGGGCGCCAGGAGCAGCGCCCACCACCACCGCCCCACGAACGATCCGGCGGAGAGGAGGAGCGCCGTCGAGCGGGGGATGGCCGACCCGGTGTCGCCCAGCAGCACCACGAAGCGCGGCAGCACCCAGGCGAAGAGCACCGCCAGCGCCCCCGCCCCCGCCGACGCCACCACCGCGGGGTAGACCATCGCCGAGGCCAGCCGCGAGCGCAGCGCCTGCTCGCGCTCCATCTGCCCCGCCAGCCGGTCGAGTGCCGGCGCCAGCGTTCCCCCGCGCTCCCCCGCCCTCACCATCCCCACGGCAAAGCGCGGGAAGACCGCGGGGTGCGCCGTCAGCGCCTCGTCCAGCCGGGCCCCGCCGCGCACCCGGTCGCGCACGTCCAGCACCGCGGCCGCCACGTCGCGCCGGGCTACGACGCGGCTCACGGCGGCGAGCGCGCGGTCCAGCGGAAAGCCGGCGTCGAGCAGCGTGGCCAGGTAGCGCACCGCCTCGGCCACGTCGGCCCGCCGCCCGCGGAAGGCGCCGCGCGGCCGGTCGTCCGCGGCGCGCGCGGCGGCGGGGGCCACCTCCAGCGCGTACAGCCCGCGCTCTCCCAGGCGCCGCTCCACCGCGGCGGGGGTGTCGGCGTCCTCCACCCCGCGAAGGGTGCGGCCCGCGGGCGTCGCGGCGCGCCAGGCGAAGGTGGGCATGGCGGCTACTTCCACCCCAGCACGTCGGCGTCCTCGCCCTCGCCGCCCTCTTTCCCGTCGCGTCCCAGCGTCAGCAGGTCGTAGCCCTCGGGGTTGGCGGTGCCGGGGCTGCGGTAGAGGTACGGCCGCCCCCACGGGTCCAGCGGCACGTCGCGGCGCAGGTACGGCCCGCGCCAGCTGCGGGGCGCCGGGCCCGAGGCGGGGCGCGTGCGCAGCGCCGCCAGCCCCTGTTCGGTCGACGGATAGCCGTCGTTGTCCAGGCGGTACGCGTCGATGGCCGAGCCGAGCATCTCCAGCTGCGTGCGCGCCGTCGCCTCCTTCGCGCTCCCCACGTGGCGGAAGACGTTCGGCGCCACCAGCGTGGCCAGCACGGTAATCACCACGATCACCACCAGGAGCTCGATCAGCGTGAAGCCGTTCGACACCCCTTTCATCCCGGCGTCCGGGACAGGGCTCGGGAAAGGCGAACCGCCCGGCGTGGGCGTGTCCCTCCGCTGCGCTCCGGGCCGGGCTGCGCGCGCGGTAGGCAACGATACCGCCGTTGCCAACCGCGCCGGGCCACCGCCGCGCCCACCGTCCGATCGATCCCTGGGCATCACCCACGCGCGGCGGCGTCCCGGCCCTCCGGGCGCGCATCCCTCACGCGTCGTGGTGTTTCCGACGGGGGTGCTCCCGCCGCGTCGCCCTCGGTCGATCCCCGCCAGACCCGTGGAATCGCGCGTCATGCGACCCTCAGCACTTCCTCGGGGGTGGTGACCCCGGCGCGCACCTGCCGCCAGCCGTCGGCGCGCAGGGGGCGCATCCCGCGCTCCAGGGCGGAGCGGCGCAGGCGGTCGGCGCCGGGGCCGCGCAGCAGCTCGGCGCGCAGCGCGTCGTCCACCGTGAGCAGCTCGTGAATGCCGGTGCGGCCCCGGTAGCCGGTGCCGCGGCAGGCCGGGCACCCCCGGGCGCGCGGCACGCGCTCCGCCGCGAAACCCGCCGCCGCCATCTCCCGCGCCACCCCCGGCTCCGGCGCCACCGCCCGGGCGCACGCCGCGCAGACGCGCCGCACCAGCCGCTGCGCCAGCACCGCCTGCACGGTGGAGGCGACCAGGTAGTCGGGAACGCCCAGGTCCACCAGGCGCGTCAGCGCGCCGGGGGCGTCGTTGGTGTGCAGGGTGGAAAGCACCAGGTGCCCGGTGAGCGCGGCCTGGATGCAGATCTCCGCCGTCTCCGGGTCGCGCATCTCGCCCACCAGCAGCACGTCGGGGTCCTGCCGCAGGATGGAGCGCAGCGCCCGCGCGAAGGTCAGCCCCAGCTTGGCGCGCACCGGCACCTGGGCCACGCCGGGAAGCTCGTACTCCACCGGGTCCTCCACCGAGACGATCTTCTCGCGCCCGGTGCGGACGCGGTCGAGGAGCGCGTACAGCGTGGTCGTCTTCCCGCTCCCCGTGGGCCCGGTGGAGAGGAGCACGCCGTGCGGGCGCGCGGCGAAGCCGAGGAGCGCGGCCAGCGTGTCGTCCGCCATCCCCAGCCCCTCCAGGTCGATCCGCTGCCCCTCCACGTCCAGCAGCCGCAGCACGACCGATTCGCCGTGCAGGGTGGGGAGCGTGCTCACCCGCACGTCCAGCTCGCGGTCGGCGGTGCGCAGGCGCACGCGGCCGTCCTGGGGCAGGCGCCGCTCGGCGATGTCGAGCTCGGCCATGATCTTCAGCCGGCTCACCACCGCCGCGCGCAGGTGCGGCGGCGGGCTGGGCGCCTCCTGCAGCACCCCGTCCACGCGGTAGCGCACCCGCGTGGTGCGCGCCTCGGCCTCCAGGTGCACGTCGCTGGCGCCCGCCTCCACCGCCTCGGCCAGGAGCAGGTTCACCAGCCGCACCACCGGCGCCTGGTTGGCGATCTGCTCCAGGTCGTGCGCCACCCGCTCGTCGCCGCCGCCGGCGGGCGCCTCCCCCTCCAGGTCGGCGGCCAGCGACGCCGCCGTGGGCTGCCCGCAGGCGCGCCGGATCTCGTCCAGCAGCTCCGCCTCGGCCACCGGCTCCAGCTCCACCGGAAGCCCGAAGAGCACCTCCAGCTCGGCCACCGCCTGCGGGTCGGGCCGCCCGGCGAACGCCACGCGCAGCCGCCCCCCGGCGCGCTCGCGCGGGAGGAGCCGGGCCTCCTCCAGGAAGTCCTGCGCGGGGAGCTCGTCCGCGCGCACCGGGCCGGGGGCCGTGGCGGGGGCGATCATGGCCGCGCGTGGAAGTAGAGCGGCGCCCCGCCGCGCGCCGTCACCCCGCGCGAGGGAATGTCGACCGCGGCCACGTACAGCCCGGCGGCGGGAACGTCGAAGGGAGCCTCGTACACGCCGCCGCCGGCCGCGCGCGCCACCACCCGCTGCTGCCACCCCTCGGGCGAGGCCAGCGTCACCCGCACGTCGTCCAGCCCGTCGAGCGGCGCGCCGGCCGCGTCGCGCACCCGCAGGCGCACCGTCGCCGCGCCCACGGCCAGCGTCCGCGCCGGGTCGGCGGCCTCCACCGCGAGCGTGGCGGGGGCCCGGCGGCGCGGGTCGGGCGCCACGCTGAAGCCGTAGCACCCCACCACGTGGGGGTCGGCGCTGCGCAGCACCAGGTCGTAGTGCCCGGCGTCCGCCAGCCGCACGGTGGCGGTGTACACGCCCGGCTCCGCCTCGCGCAGGCGGCGCGACACGGTGCGGATGGAGCGCGGCACGAAGGCGTACGTCGTCAGCCCGCCGTGGGGAACGGGCATCCCCTCCATGTAGTGGTAGCTGTAGACCATCCGCTCGGCCGGGTTGGCCACGTAGACGGCGTCGTGCATCCCGGGCTGCGCCACCAGCGCGTCCACCAGCGAGTCGCCCACGGCCCCCGGGGCGAGCTGGCCCGCGGGGAACACGTCGTGCGCGCCCGTGGCGCCGGTGGACGGGTTGGCCAGCGGGATCATCGCGACGGAGGGCGTCGCGGCCGCGCGGACGTAGGCGAACGAGGCGGTGAACGCCACCTGGTCCACCGCCGCCGCGCCGCTCAGCGAGCGCAGGGTGCGCCGGTCGACGGCGTCGTACAGCTCCAGCGTGCCGGTGCGCGGGTTCACCACGAAGGCCAGCCGGCCGCCGGGCGTGGGGCGCGCGTCGGGGTCGCCGTGCGCCGCGTGCCCCGCCGCGTCGGGCGCGAAGCGGATCGAGCGGATCCCGGGGGCGAAGGGGACGCGCCCGGTCACCACCCCCCGCGCGGGATCGACCACCGCGACGGTGCCGTCGCCCTCGTTCGCCACGTAGGCCATGCGCAGCCGCGGCGACCACGCCACGTCCACCGGCCGGTCGCCCGTGCGCACGACCGACAGCACCCGCGCCGTCGCCGCGTCGGCCACGGTCAGCGTCCCCGCGCCGGCGCTGGCCACGAAGGCGAGCGCCCCGTCGTCGGAGAAGGCGATCGCCTGCGGCCCCGCCCCGGCCGCCACGCGCGCCACCACGGCGAGCCGCGCCGCGTCGATCACCGCCACGCCCGGCTCCGCGCCCCCCACCGACACCCAGGCGCGGGCGCCGCGCGGGTCCATCGCCACGCGGCCCGGCGCGGCGCCGGCGCGCACCAGCGCGCGCACCTTCCAGTCGTGCGTGTCCACCACCGCCACCACCCCCGAGTCGGGGATGGAGACGAAGAGGAGGCGGTCGTCGGGGGTCGAGGCCCAGTCGGCGCCGGGCGCGGGGAGCGGCACGGCCGTCAGCAGCTTCGTGCGGCCGAACCCCTTCAGCGGGTCGATGACGGCGATGGCGGGCTGGCGGGCGAGCACCGCCAGCAGGTGCCCGTTCAGGTCTTCCACCGGCGTGGCCAGGGAGATCTGCCCGTGCTTGACCATCATCGAGCTCTCGTTCAGCGCGCCGATGCGCTGCTCGCACTGCGCCCTGGGCGTGGCCGCCGCGCCGCGCCGCACGTCCACCCACGCCGACGGGGTGAGCCCGGTCGCGGGGCGGCCGGTGGCGGGGTCGGTCACGCGCACGCGCAGCAGCACCTCGCCGTCCTGCACCGGCGCGCCGCCTCCCGGCGCCACCGCCGCGAGCTCGGCACGCAGCATCCTCACGGCCTCGCCGCCGGCGGCGGGACGCGCGGACGGGCCGCGCGGCGCCGGCGCGGGGCGCGACGGGGCCGCGACGGGGCCGGGCCGTGCGGACGGAGGCGGAGCAGGATGGCCGTGCGCGGCGTGCGCGGCGGAATCCGCGCGCCCGGCGTGGGCGGCGTGCGGGTCCTGCGCCGCCAGGCGGGAGCCGGCGACCGGGAGGACGGCCGCCGAGGCGGCGCAGAGCAGGATGTGCCGGGACGCGCGCATGGTGCACCTCCCCTCCACACTGCGCCGTCACCTGTTGTGACAGCGCACGTTGCGGAGCATTAGGGTCGGTTAGACGATACTCGCTGGGCAATCCCCACCAACGAGGGTACGAAGGGATCGCTCGACTTCCCCGCAGGGACTATTTGTCCGCGATTGTATTGCCACACCGTCGACGCAGCGAGGCAAACACCGTTCTGATCAGGGATAGCGAACGCTATGGCAAGGAGGAAAATCCCGCCAGATCGGTTACTTCGTTCAGCTATGGACACGTAAACAGATGATCGGGCGATAGATGGGCACCAAAGGAAACGCAGTTTACTGTGCGTATAAATTGGCCTATAAGCATCTTTACAATCACCAAGGGTCGGTTTGGGAGATAGTCGTGAAAACAAAGACCGGTTGGTCCTGTAAAAGCCCGTAACGTTATGTCCCGCATAGGCCGGCGGGCCGGGGGAATCTTCGGCTCTCGTCGTCTCGCCTCCGTGGAGAGAGAGTCGGGGGGACCGGACGGTCGCGGACACGTACGCATCGTGCACCAGTCGGCAGCCCGCACCCGAGAACTCGTCGGCGGGCGCCGGCTCTCCGATCGCGGAGCGGAAGGGGACGGCTTCACGCTGCAAGGGGGCCGTGGTGCCGCCGAAAGTCGAGCGGAAGATGCGGCGAACCCAGGCGACGCGAGGCGAAGGGCGATCGGGTTGAAGGCGTTTCGCGCTTCGTTCAAGCCGGCTGCATGATCGTGTGACCACGTCTCATGCAGGCGTGGCCGCCGCCGGAATGCATCCTATAGCGGTTCGTCCCACGATTCCGCCGCCGGGAACGGGGGCGCATTACAATTCACGACGTGGGCCGCGCCTTCAGTCTGTCCAACCGCCGGAACTCCCTTCCTCGACTTTCGCCTCGGGGGCGCGATGATCCCGTCCATCCGCGCGGCGTTTCGCTGGTTTTTGGACACCGCGTGCTTCAATCCTCCAGATAAAGCCTGTATGCGGTCGTGCGCTAGAGGTAATGGGACCGCCTCCCCGCCTCGATCACCGAGGCGTGATGTGGGCGGCTGTCGTCCTCTCAGGCGGGGCCGATCAGCGAGTGTCGGGAGTCACGCGTGCCGGCAAGACAAGGATCCTGCGCGGCACACGGAACCACAGTCACGTCTTGAGCGAGGTTTTTTGAAGGGGAACAGGCTATGGACGTGCTTGCTGGTCAGACGTTCTCCGCACCGCTGTCGGTGAAGGTGAGCGAGGTCCGGGCGGAGCTGCCCCCTGCCACCGCCGCGGTGGAGATCCCGCTGGCCGACTGGACGCGGGACCTCAAGCAGTCGTCCCTGCGCGAGATCCACGCGCTGCTCTCCCGGCCGGGGCTGCTCTCGTTCGCGCTGGGGATGCCCGCGGCGGAGCTGTTTCCCGTGCGGGCGTACGCTCGTGCCGTGCGGCACGTGCTGGGGACCGAGCCCGACGCGCTGCAGTACGGGCTGCCCCTGCGCCGCCTGCGCGCGCACGTGGTGGAGCTGATGGCCCGCCGGGGGGTGGAGTGCACCGAGGCGGAGGTGTTCCTGACCTCCGGGGCGCAGCACGCCATGAACCTGCTGGGCAAGCTGCTGGTGAACCCCGGTGGCACGGTGGTCGTGGAGGAGCTCGCGTACGACGGGATGCTGAACGCCCTGCGCCCCCTGCAGCCCCGCGTGCTGACCGTTCCGTCCAGCCTGGAGACGGGGATGGACCTGGACGCGCTGGAGGCCCTGCTGGCCGGTGGCGAGCGCCCCGCCCTGGTCTACGCCATTCCCGAGGGGCACAACCCGCTGGGCACCAGCATGCCCGCCGCGAACCGGCGGCGGCTGGCGGAGCTGGCTGCGCGCTACGGCGTGCCGGTGATCGAGGACGACGCCTACGGCCTGCTGGGCTACGACGGCGAGCCCCCCGCCCCCGTGCGGGCCCTGGAGCCCCGGTGGACGCTGTACGTGGGCTCGTTCAGCAAGATCGCCGCGCCGGCGCTGCGGGCGGGGTGGGTGGTGGCGCCCCCGGAACTGGTGCGGCGGCTCTCCATGCTCAAGCAGGGAAGCGACCTGGACGTGTGCTCGTTCGCGCAGCGCACCCTGGCCGCGTTCCTGGACCGCGAGGACATCGGTGCGCACCTGGCGCGGCTGCGCGGGGCGTACACCGCCCGCCGCGACGCCATGCTGGCCGCGCTGGCCGCCCACTTTCCCACCGACGCGCGGTGGAGCTGCCCGCGCGCCGGGATCTTCGTCTGGGTGCAGACGCCGGGGACCGACACCACGGCGCTGCTGCGCCGCGCGGTCGAGGAGGCCGGCGTGGCCTTCATCCCCGGCCGCGCATTCTGCGCGCGCGGCGGAGAGCGGGGCGGCGACGCCCTGCGGCTGAACTTTTCGCGCCCCACCACGGACGAGATCCACGACGGCATCGCGCGGCTGGGGCGGCTGCTGCAGCCCCGCGGCCCCGTGGTCGCCCTGCCGGCGGGCTTTTGCCCGGGCGGCGACGCGGCGGCGGAGTGTGCCGCGTCCCGGACGAACATCGAGACCCACGAGCCCCGTTCATGACCGACATCGCCGGGCGCGTCGACGGCCTGTCGCCGGAGCGCGGCATCGACGTCTTCCCTCGTCTGGCCGCTCCGCCGGGCGCGAGGGGATCCGCGCGCGTTCCACACACCCGATCCACAGGCGTCCCCAGGTCATGAGCTCCGTGGCGACACTCACCGAACTGACACCGGCCCAGCGCCTGGAGCTCCTGAGGATGGCGCGGGCGCGCGACCTGGTGCGGGACCGGTCGGAGCTCCCGCCGATCGAGCCCGCCGCCCGGGAGGGCCGGCTGCCGCTGTCGTTCGCGCAGGAGCGGCTCTGGTTCATTGACCGGCTGGAGCCGGGGAGCGCCGTCTACAACATCCCCGTGGCATGGCGCCTGGGCGGTGCGCTGGACGAGGCGGCGCTGGAGCGCGCGCTTGGCGAGATCGTCCGGCGTCACGAGACGCTGCGAACCGTCTTCCGCGAGGTGGATGGCTCGCCGGTGCAGGTGATCGCGTCCTTCGGCGCCTTCTCCCTGCCGGTGGAGGACCTGTCGGGGTTGGGCGAGGGGGATCGCGAGGCGGTGGTCGGGCGGCGCGCCGGCGAGGAGGCGGCACGGCCCTTTGACCTCTCGGCGGGCCCGCTCTTCCGCGCGGTGCTGCTGCGGCTGGGTGCCGAGGATCACGTGCTGCTGCTCGTGGTGCACCACATCGTCAGCGACGGGTGGAGCATGGGGGTGCTCTACCGGGAGCTGTCGGTGCTGTACGAGGCGTACCGCGAGGGGCGGACGTCGCCGCTGCCGGAGCTGGGGGTGCAGTACGCCGACTACGCGGTGTGGCAGCGCGAGCACCTGCGGGGCGAGGTGCTGGATCGGCAGCTCGCGTACTGGAAGGAGCGCTTGGCGGGCGCGCCGGAGCTGCTGGAGGTGCCCACGGACCATCCCCGCCCGGCGGTGCAGAGCTTCCGGGGGGCGCACGAGCGGATCGACCTTCCCCTCGAGCTGCTGGAGCGGCTGCAGGCGCTGGGACGCAGCGAGGGCGCGACGCTGTACATGACGCTGCTGGGCGCCTTCCAGGTGCTGCTGGGCAAGTACAGCGGGAGCGAGGACATCGTCGTGGGGAGCCCGGCGGCGGGGCGGACGAGGAAGGAGATCGAGGAGACGATCGGCTTCTTCGTCAACACCCTGGTGCTGCGGACCGATCTCTCCGGCGACCCGAGCTTCCGCGAGGTGCTGCGGCGGGCGCGGGAGGCGACGCTGGGCGCGTACGAGCACCAGGAGGTGCCCTTCGAGCGCCTGGTGGCCGAACTGGAGCCGGAGCGGTCCCTGAGCCACACGCCGCTCTTCCAGGTGATGTTCGCGCAGCAGAACGCCGTGGAGCGGGGAGTCGCTCTGGCGGGGCTGGAGGTGAGCGAAGCCGGAGCGGAGCTCGAGAGCGCCAAGTTCGATCTCTTCCTGACCGCGAAGGCAACCGCCCGGGGCCTGCGTGTCGGACTGAACTACAGCACCGACCTCTTCGACCGCGGCACGGTCCAGCGGATGCTCGGCCACCTGGCGCGGGTGCTGGAGCTGGTCGCCGCGGATGCGGACGTGCGCCTCTCGCGCCTGGCGCTCGCCGGACCGGAGGAGCGTGCCCGGGTCGTCGTGGAGTGGAACCGGACGGAGGCGGAGTATCCGCGAGACGCGGGGATCCACGCGCTCTTCGAGGCGCAGGCGGCGCGCACGCCCGGCGCGGTGGCCCTGGTCTGGGGCGCGCAGGAGCTGACGTACCGGGAGCTGGACGCGCGTGCCAACCGGCTGGCGCACCACCTGTGCGGGCTGGGCGTGGGGCCGGAGAGCCGCGTGGGGGTGCGGGTGGAGCGGAGCGTGGCAAACGTGGTCGCCACCCTGGCCGTGCTCAAGGCCGGCGGCTGCTGCGTCCCCGTCGACACGACCTACCCGCCCGAGCGGATGGCGCTCATGCTGGCGGACTCCGCCGTCCGCGTCCTGCTGAGCGACGCAGAGCTCGCCGCCCCGGGTCTCCACGTCATCCATCTAGACCAGGTGGCGGAGGTGCTCGCCGCCGGGCCGGATCACGCTCCGTCGGCGAACGCGTCGGGGGGGGGGCTCGCCTACGTCTTCTACACCAGCGGGAGCACGGGGCGTCCCAAGGGCGTGATGATGGGGCACCGCGAGGTGGTGCAGTACGCGGCCTGCCTCCCCGGGACGATGCCGATCGGCCCCGGCGACCGCGTGGCGCAGGCGTCGAACGCGAGCTTCGACGCGGCCGTGTTCGAGATCTGGGGCGCGCTGCTGAACGGGGCCACGCTGGTGGGCATCGACCGCGACGTCCTTTTCTCCGCGCCGCTGCTGGGGCAGGCGTTGCGCGAGCAGGGGATCACGCACCTCTACCAGACGGCGGCGCTGTTCAACCAGCACGTGCGGGAGCAGGTCGACGTCTACGCCAGCCTGCGCCAGCTCGTCTTCGGGGCCGAGGCCGTGGGGACGGAGGGCGTGCGGGCCATGCTGCGCTCCGGGAAGCCTGCTCGCGTGCTGCACGAGTACGGGCCCACCGAGGCGACGGTGTGGTGCACGCTGGAGGAAGTCGGCGAGGTGGAAGAGGGCGCGGCCACGGTGCCGATCGGGCGCCCGATTCCCAACGCGCGCGCCTACGTGCTCGACCCGGCGG
>DASQLJ010000603.1:0-14005 GCA_035630095.1 Longimicrobium sp. | reverse complement strand
GCTGGAGCGCGCCACCGCGGCCGACGTGCTGGCCGGCCTGCCCGACCCGCCCAGCTACTCCGCCGTGCGCGGAATGCTGCGGCTGCTGGAGGAGAAGGGGTACCTGCGCCACGAGCAGGACGGCCCCCGCTACGTCTACCTCCCCACCACCGCGCGCGACGAGGCCCGGCGCTCGGCGCTCACCCACCTCCTGCGCACCTTTTTCGACGGGTCGCGCGAGAACGCGGTGGCGGCGCTGCTGGACCTGGACGACGCGCCGCTCGACGCGGACGAGTACGCCCGGCTGACCTCCCTCCTCGAACAGGCCCGCGAACCCGGAGACGACCAGTGAGCGCACCGCTTTCCTTCGTGCTGGGCGTGGTGCTCAAGGCCACGCTCCTGCTCCTGGCCGCCGGCGCCGCCTCGCTCGCGCTGCACCGCCGCGGCGCCGCCGCGCGGCACCTGGTGTGGACGCTGGCCGTCTGCGGGCTTCTCGCGCTCCCGCTGTTCTCGGTGACGCTCCCCGGCTGGCGGCTCGGCTTCGTCACGCTGGGTTCGCCGGAAGCCGACGTTGCCGCGGCGCCGATGGTCGCCAATCTACCCGCCGCATCCATTGTCCCTCTCGCTGACGTGGCGGATGGGGGATTTGCGGAACTCCCGGCTCCTCCGGCGCTTCCGGAGATGGGGTCCGTTACGTCGACGTCGGAGACGCCCGCGCTCGCAGGGTCCGTGGGGCGCGAGATCGAGCCCGCGCTGCTCATCCCCGCCATCTACCTGCTGGTGATGCTGGCGCTGTTCGCGCGCATGGTGGTGGGCCGCGTGAGCGTGCGGCGGCTGGCGCGGCAGGCGGCGGTGGTGACGGACGCCGGGTGGACCGGGCTGGTGCGCGACCTGGCGTGGATTCTGAGCATCGACCGCCCCGTGGTCCTGCTGCGCGGCGGCCACGCGACCATGCCGATGACCTGGGGCGTGCGCCGGCCCACCATCCTCCTCCCCGCCGAGGCGGACACGTGGACCGAGGAGCGCCGCCGCGTGGTGCTGCTGCACGAGCTGGCGCACGTGGCCCGGCACGACTGCCTCACGCAGACGCTGGCCGCGGTGGCGTGCGCCCTCTACTGGTTCCACCCCGGCGCGTGGCACGCCGCCCGCCGCCTGCGCGTTGAGCGCGAGCTGGCGTGCGACGACCGCGTGCTGGCCGCCGGTACCCGCGCCCGCGAATACGCCGCGCACCTGCTGGAGGTGGCCCGCGCCTTCCGCGCGCCGGCGCTGGCCGGCTCGGCCGCGGTGAGCATGGCGCGCCCGTCGCACCTGGAAGGGCGGCTGCTGGCCGTGCTGGACGGCGTGCGCAACCGCAGCGGCATCTCGCGCCGCGGGGCCGCGCTCTCGGCCGCGGCGGCGGTGGTGCTGGTGCTGCCGCTGGCCGCGATGCGCCCGGGCGAGGCACGCGCGGCGACCGCTGCCGCGTCGCTCCCCGCCGCCATCGTCGCTCGGCACGCGCCGCAGCAGGCCGCCCGCGGTGGATCCGCCTGCACGCTGGTGCGTGGGACGCGGCTGAACTGCGAGGTGGAGGCACGCGCCGGCGAGCGGCTCACGCTGCAGATGCCGTCCGGGGTGAGCGCGCGCGTGGTGGGGCGCGACCAGGGCGGCGTGCGGGTGCGCGTGGAAGGCGGCCGTTCGCTGAGCGTGCGTGCCGAGCGCGCGGCCGGCGGGGTACGCGTGGCGGTGACGAGCGTCTCCGGGCGCGACCGCACCGAGCCCGACCTGGTGATCGAGGTGCCGCGGCGCTTCGACGTGCAGGCCAGCGCCGACGGCGGCGGGCTGGAGATCCGCGACGTGCGCGGCGCCTTCACCGGCCACACGCGCGGCGGCGGTCTGGCGCTGATCCGCGTGGAGGGGACGCTGCGGATGGACGCGGGCGGCGGCGGCGCCTACATCCAGGACACGCGCCTGGACGGGCGGCTGGAGATGCACGGCGGCGGCGTGCTGATGGGCGGCAACCGCGGCAACCTGGACGTGCGCGGCGCGGGCGCCACCGTGGTGGGCAGGCCCGGCGAGCTGCGCGGGTGGAGCGACCGCCTGCGCTCGCAGACCGACCGCTGGAACCAGCAGCAGCAGGGCGAAGCTGCGTCCGACGCGGCCGCCGACGCCGGCGACGAGGGCGCCGCCGCCCGCGCGGCGGAGCGCGACCGCGATGCCGCCGCCGACGCGAACGACCGCCCGATCGCCATCGCGCAGCCCGGCGGTCCCATCGACATTCGCTACGCACCGGACGGCGCGAACCTGTGGACCGGCGGCGGCGACATCCGGGTGGGGCGCGCGAACGGGCGAGTGCTCGCCCACACCGGCGGCGGCAACGTGACCGTGCAGTCCGTGAACGGCGCGGCGCGGGTGAGCACCGGCGCGGGCAACGTCTCCGTGTCGGTGGCGGGGCAGGGCGGAGACGTGCAGATCACCTCCGGCCGCGGCTCGGTGACGCTGGTGCTCCCCGCCGATTTCAGCGGCTCGCTGGAGGTGGAGTCCGCGTACACGCAGGGCAACGCGCCCACCCGCGTGGTGAGCGACTTCCCGCTGGCGACCACCCGGACGCAGGCGTGGGATACGCGGCACGGCTCGCCGCGGCGCTACGTGCGCGGCCGCGGCACGCTGGGCTCCGGGCGCCACCGGGTGAACGTCGCGGCGGTGAACGGCGACGTGCGCGTGGTGCGCGCCGGCCGTGGCGGCGAGCCGGTCAGCGTGCGCATCGACGGCGGCGACGTGACCTGCCAGGGGGAGGGGTGCACCGTGCGCCTGAACGACGGGGCCGGCGTGGTGCGGACCACCTCCACGGGCACGCAGTACACGCGCGCCGCTGCCGGCAGCGCGCCCGCCACCTGGCGGGCGACCGGGGAAGCGGGCGACACGATCACGCTCGTCACGGCCACGGGCGGCGGCTACGCCTACGCCACCGGCGACGCGGACGGTCGGATCGCCTCCATCCGCGCGATGGCCCGCTACGCGCCCGCCGACGCGGCGGCGCAGGGAATCGCCAGCCTCGCGCTGGGCGACGCCGACCCGCGGGTGCAGCGCGCCGCGGTGGACGCGCTGGCCGGCCTGCGCGGCACCGCGCGCGACCAGCAGCTCCGCCGTATCGTCCGCGAGCACCGCAGCGGCGAGATCCGCCAGCGAGCGACGGCGGCGCTGCGGTAAAACCCGGCGGCTAAGACGGCTGGGCGAAGAAGGCGATCCGCATCCACGGATCGCCTTCTTTCGTCTGATACAGAGTCCGAAAAGTCGGTGGCTTGACCGTTGCCGGAAAGATGGATGTGGGCGTGTCCCTCCGCTGCGCTCCGGGCCGGGCTTCGCGCGCCGTAGGCAACGATACCGCCGTTGCCAACGGCGCCGAGCCGCCGGCGCGCCATGGGGGCCGCTCGTTTCCGCGGCACCGGACGCGGGCGCACCGGCGTCTCGGCCCTCCGGGCGCGAATCCCTCACGCAACCCGCTCGCGGAACGGAGTTCGTGAGATCCGTGTGAATCGAGAATACGCTGTTGATTGGTGACGAGCGCAAATCGCCGTGAAGTCCGCGAAGGCGGACTGCGTGCCGTTGTAGCCGCGAGTTCACTCGCATATTCCGCTCACGAGATCCGCCCCGCTGCCGTCCCCAACCGATGATGGCCTCACGCAGGGATCGCAGAGGATACAACGAACGAGTCCCCCGCGCCGATGCTGGCGCCGGGCACTCGTCCATCCATCATCCCCCCGATCCCGGTCAGCTGCCGGGGACGTAGGGCTGGGGGACCAGGTACTCGCCGTCTTCGCGGCCGCCGTCGTCCTCCAGCATGGTCAGGAGCTGCAGGTGGCGGCGGCGCAGGCGGTTGGCGGACTGGTAGGCCTCTTCCTCGGTGGCGCCGAAGCCCTCCCAGGCACGCTCGCGGCCGTCCGCGTGCTCGCTCACCCACGGCGAGCCGTCGGCGTGCACGCGCGGGGAGCGCCAGGGGTGGCCGAACGGGTCCAGGTAGGTGCCCAGCACCTGCCCGCCGCGGTCCACCACCACGCCGAACGCTCCGCCGCGGGCCGCGCGCCGGCGGTGCACCGCGGCGACCGCGCGCGGAAGCGCATCCGCCGCGAGCACCAGCCCGCAGAGGATCCCGATCGCCGTGACGACGTTGAAGAAGAATTCCCTCATCTGGTCCCGGATTCGCGTGGCGTACCGAACGCGTGCAGGATGCAGCCGACAAACAATTGTACACCCGGCCGGCGCTGCGTTCCCGCTCCAACTACGTCCACGCGGGTCCCCGGTTTCAAGCGGCCGAAAACCATAAGCCGCGTGGGCGTCACAACATACACGAGCACGGCCGCCGCCGCGTCACATGCCTCGAACCGGGCGGCTGTGGCGGGGCGGGTATGCCTCGTGCACCCCGCCGCGCCTCCCCGGTTCGATCCACCGAAGGCGAGACAGGGCGAGATGTACATCAACGAGCGGACCCACCCCACCTCTGACGGGCGGGGCGGCTGATGGCGATCCGCGTGGGCTATCATGCCAGCCACGAGCAGTTCAAGCCCGGCGACCTGATCCGCCACGTGCAGGCGGCCGAGAAGGCGGGCTTCACCAGCGGGATGTGCTCCGACCACTATCTCCCGTGGAGCGAGGCCGAGGGCGAGAGCGGCTTCGCGTGGAGCTGGCTGGGCGCGGCGCTGCAGGCCACCGCGCTCCCCTTCGGCGTGGTGACGGTGCCGGGGGGATTCCGCTACCACCCGGCGATCCTGGCGCAGGCCGCCGCCACGCTGAGCTCGATGTTCCCCGGGCGCTTCTGGATGGCGTGCGGCAGCGGCGAGCGGCTGAACGAGCACGTGGCCAGCGACCGCTGGCCCGCCAAGCCCGAGCGCCACGCCCGCCTGCGCGAGGCGGTGGACATCATGCGCGCCCTCTGGGCCGGCGAGACGGTCACGCACCGCGGCCTGATCACCGTGGACGAGGCGAAGCTCTACACCCTCCCCGACGAGCCGCCGAGGATCATCGGCGCGGCGCTGAGCCCGGAGACGGCCGAGTGGGCCGGCGGCTGGGCCGACGGGCTGATCACGGTGGTGGGCGAGAAGGAGGGGATGCGGAAGATCATCGACGCCTTCCGGCGCGGCGGCGGGGAGGGGAAGCCGCTGTACCTGCAGGCGCAGCTCTCCTTCGCGAAGACGGACGAGGACGCGCTGGAGGCGGCGTGGCACCAGTGGCGCGCCGCCCTGTTCCCCAGCCCCGTCCTCGCCGAGCTGAAGATGCCGGCGATGTTCGACGCCGCGGCGGAATACATCACCCGCGACGACGTGAAGGGAAAGATGCGCATCTCCGCCGACCCCGAGCGGCACCTGGAGTGGCTGCTGGGCGACGCGGAGCTCGGGTGGGAGGAGATCAACCTGCACTGCGTCAACCGCGCCGAGCAGGAGCGCTTCATCGAGGTGTTCGGCGAGCGCGTGCTGCCGGAGCTGCGCAAGGCGGGGTAGGGGCGATAGGCAAGAAAATCGAGGAAATCCGCGGCGCGGCGCCCTCTCCGGCCGGCTTAGGCCGTCCACCTCTCCCGTTCCGGGAGAGGTTGTGGGGCGGGCACTGCGATCGCTCCCAACCCCTTGTGCGAGAATAGTTTGTGAGGCAGGCACCCGACCACGCCCAGACATGGGTCGCCTCGGATGTGGCAGGCCGCACCCCTGCCGCGGCATGCCCCCTCTCCCGGAACGGGAGAGGGGAGCGCTCTAAGGCGCCAGGGAGAGGGCCCGCGGGGCCCGCGTCGCGCCTCCCATCTTCCGAAGTTTTGACGCCCGCTCAGAGGAACGGCGACGGAACGTCCTCCGCGACGATACCGGCGGCGCGGGCGCGGCCGAAGAGCTCGTGGATGGCGCGCTCGCCCTCGTCCCCCACGTCCACCGAAAAGCGGTTGACGTAGAGGTCGATGTGCTGCTGCGTCACGGCGTCGTCCATCTCCTGCGCGTGCTGGCGGACGTACTCGCGCGACGCGGACGGGTGCGCGAAGGCGTGCTTCACCGAGCGCCGCAGCGCGTCGTCGATCGCGCGGATGGTGTCGCCGCCCAGGTCGCGGCGGGCGAGGATGCCGCCCAGGGGGATCGGCAGCCCCGTGGTGTGCTCCCACCACTCGCCCAGGTCCACCACCTTCGCCAGGCCGTGCTGGGGATAGGTGAAGCGCGATTCGTGGATGATCAGCCCCGCGTCCACCTCGCCGTGGGCAACGGCGGGCATGATGTCGCTGTAGACCATCTCCACGCCGGGCGCCGCGTTGGGCGCGTAGAGCCGCAGCAGCAGGTTGGCCGTGGTGTTGCGCCCCGGGATCGCGATGCGCTTCCCGGCCAGCTCCGCCTGCCCGAACGCCTCGCGCGCCACCACCAGCGGCCCGCACCCGCGCCCCAGCGCGCCTCCGCTGCGCAGCAGCACGTAGTCGCGCACCAGGTGCGGGATCGCGCCGTACGACACCTTGGTCACGTCCAGCGCACCTTCCGCGGCGAGCCGGTTGAGCGTCTCCACGTCCTCCAGCCGCTCGCGGAACGCCAGCCCTTCCGTTCCGACGATCCCCCTCACCAGCGCGTGGAAGATGAAGGTGTCGTTGGGGCACGGCGAATAGCCGAGCGTCAGCGTGCGCGTGTTGCGGTCGGTCCCGGCCTCGATCGACATCAGGTTCTGCATCTCTCGACTGGTCTGTTAAGCATCAGCGGTAGACAAAAACGACATCCGTGACAGATCGGGACCGGCGGATTATCATCGCCGTTCACCCGCGGACGGCGACCGCGTCCGCTCGACGCGCCGACGCCCATCCACCCGATCGCGATCCTTCGTGCCTCCTCCCCCGAACACTAGCGCCACCCTCGCCGCGTCCGCCACCGCGCTGGCCCGCGACCTGTGGGACGGGGCGCTGGACCTGGTGTTCGCGCCGGTGTGCGTGGCGTGCCGCGAGCCGATCCCCACGTCGGACCCGGAGCGGCTGGTGTGCGGGCTCTGCTGGCTGAAGTGCCGGCCGCTGCCGATCCCGCGGTGCCCGCGCTGCTGGAGCCCCGTGCCGGCCGACCGCGAGCCCGCGCCCACCTGCCGCACCTGCGCGGAGTGGCCGCCGTCGGTACGCGCCATCCGCTCGGCGTACGCGATCGGCGAGGTGCCGCGGGCGCTGGTGCACGCGCTCAAGTACCGCGGCTGGGAGGCCGTCGCCCTGCCGATGGCGGCGCGCATGGCCGCCCTCGAGCTCCCCGCCGACGCCGCGGCGGAGGCGGAGCTGGTGGTGCCGGTGCCCACCAGCGCGGCGCGGCTGCGCGAGCGCGGCTACAACCAGGCCGAGCTGCTGGCACGCGGCGTGGCACGAATTTCGGGTCGCGTGCTGGACGCCGGGCTGCTGGAACGCGTGCGCGCCTCGGGGTCGCAAACGGCCTTGCATCCCACGGAGCGGCGGGCTAACGTAGCGCGCGCTTTCGCCGTGCCCACCGGGCGCGCGGCGGAGCTGCGCGGCGAGCACGTGATCGTGGTGGACGACGTCTGGACCACCGGGGCCACTTCCCTCGCCTGCGTGAGCGCGCTGCTGGAGGCCGGCGCCCGCATCGCGAGCGTGGTCACCTTCGCGCGCGTCGTGCCGGAGCTGGAGCGATCCGTCGCCCCGGCTCCGGGCGTGCTTAAGGGCCCGTGAACCCGTCTTTTTCTCGTACCGCAAGGCAAGGGGAAGCCATGGCCATCCGCGTCGCAATCAACGGCTTCGGCCGCATCGGGCGTAACGTGCTCCGCGCCGCCAAGCAGGCCGGCGCCACCGACATCGACTTCGTGGCGGTGAACGACCTCACCGACACCGCAACGCTCGCGCACCTGCTCCGGCACGACTCGGTGCACCGCGACTACCCCGGCACCGTGGAGACCCGCGAGAACGCGCTGGTGGTGGACGGCGACGAGGTGCGCGTCTTCGCCGAGAAGGACCCGTCGGCGCTCCCGTGGAAGGACCTGGGCGTGGACATCGTGATCGAGTCCACCGGCCGCTTCACCAACCGGAAGGACGCCGCCAAGCACCTGGAGGCCGGCGCCCGCAAGGTCATCATCTCCGCGCCCGCCAAGGACGAGGACATCACCATCGTGCTGGGCGTGAACGAGGGCAAGTACGACTCGGCCACGCACCACGTGGTGTCGAACGCGAGCTGCACCACCAACTGCCTGGCGCCGGTGGTGAAGGTGCTGCTCGACGAGTTCGGCTTCCGCCGCGGCGTGATGACCACGGTGCACGCCTACACCAACGACCAGAACATCCTGGACCTGCCGCACAAGGACCTGCGCCGCGCCCGCGCCGCCGGCATGTCGATCATCCCCACCACGACCGGCGCCGCCAAGGCTACCTCGCTGGTGATCCCCGAGGTGAAGGGGAAGATCGACGGCATCGCCATGCGCGTGCCCACCCCCGACGTGTCGGTGGTGGACCTGGTGGCCGAGCTGGAGCAGGAAGTGACCGCGCAGCAGGTGAACGACGCCTTCCGCGCGGCCTCCGAGGGGCGGATGAAGGGGATCCTGGGCTACGAGGAAGAGGAGCTCGTCTCCATCGACTTCACCGGGAACCCGCACTCCTCGATCGTGGACGCGCCGACCACCAACGTGATCGGAGGGCTGGTGAAGGTGATGGCCTGGTACGACAACGAGTGGGGCTACTCGTGCCGATGCGTGGACCTGGCCCGCTACATGGGCGAGCGCCTGCAGAACAGCTAGGCCGCGGGGGAAGGGAAGGGCATCGGCGGAGTCCGCCGGTGCCCTTCGTTTTTGCGGGGGGATGAAGCACACCCGGCGTGGATGTTGGCCGCCCAGCGCGACGAATCGTGAGATCGTGCTCAGCCCGCCCGGCCGTGCAGTCCGAGGCGCCGCGCGCTCTCCGGCCGGCCGAGGCCGTCCACCTCTCCCGTTCCGGGAGAGGTTGTGGGGGCGGGCTTCCGGCGCGTGGCGGGCTGAGTGTGGCGGATGGTCGCAGGGCGCACCGCCGGCGCCCCCGCCCCCCTCTCCCGGAACGGGAGAGGGACAGGCGCCCCCAGGCGCCAGGGAGAGGGCCCGCGCCGCCGCCGAAGCGCACGTCGCCCTCCCCCGCGCCGACCGAGCCGGCGCGAAGCGCCCCCCGTCCCTCTCCCAGGCTGGTTTGGGAGAGGGACAGCGCGAAGCGCAGGGTGAGGGCCCGCGGCGCCGCCGAAGCGCTCCCGATCCGTCGCCCGCATGGATCTCGATCGACGGTGCGATAGACGGTCTGATTGCGCGCCCGGCGTCTTTCGTGCGCTGCCGACTGTCGATCCATCAACCGAAACGCCGTTCATCAACCCACAGCCGCAGCCGATGAACAAGCTCTCGCTGAACGACCTGCCGAACGAGGCGCTGCGTGGCCGGCGCGTGCTGGTGCGCGTGGACTACAACGTTCCGCTCGACGCCGACGGCACCATCACCGACGACACGCGCATCACCGCCACGCTCCCCACCCTCCGCCACCTGGCCGACGCCGGCGCGCGCATCGTGCTGCTGTCGCACTTCGGGCGGCCCAAGGGGAAGGTGGTGCCGGAGATGTCGCTGCGGCCCTGCGCCGCGCGGCTGGGCGAGCTGCTGGGGCGCGAGGTGCGCTTCGTGGAGCAGACGGTGGGGCCCGAGGCCGTGGCCGCCACCAACGCGCTGGAGGACGGCGGCGTGCTGCTGCTGGAGAACACGCGCTTCCTGGCCGGCGAGGAGAAGAACGACATGGACCTCGCGCGGCAGATGGCCGAGCTGGGCGACGTGTACGTGAACGACGCGTTCGGCGCCGCGCACCGCGCCCACTCGTCCACCGCCGGCGTGGCCGAGGTGATGCGGGGCGAGGGGAAGCCCGCCGCCGCCGGCCTGCTGATGGCCCGGGAGCTGGAGTACCTGGGCGGCGCGCTGGAGGACCCGAAGCGCCCGTTCGTGGCGATCCTGGGCGGCGCCAAGATCTCGGGGAAGATCGACGTGATCAACCACCTTCTCCCCAAGGTCGACCGGCTGCTGATCGGCGGGGCGATGGCGAACACCTTCTTCCGCGCGATGGGGCTGGAGACCGGGAAGTCGCTGGTGGAGGACGACCGCGTGGAGATGGCGAAGGGGCTGGTGGAGGGCTCGGGCGACCGCCTGACGCTGCCGGTGGACTGCATCGTCGCCGACAGGCTCGAGGCCGGCGCCGCGGTCGAGACCGTGTCGCGCGACGCGATCCCCGCCGACCGGCTGGTGGGCGACATCGGCCCGCGCAGCATGGACCTGTTCCGCCGCGAGCTGGCGGGCGCGCGCACGGTGCTGTGGAACGGGCCGATGGGCGTGGTCGAGCTCTTCGAGTTCGCCAACGGCACCTGCGCGGTGGCGGAGGCCGTGGCCGCGGCGACGGACGCGGGCGCCACCACGATCATCGGCGGGGGCGACTCGGCGGCGGCGGTGACGGAGATGGGGCTGGCGGAGCGCATGAGCCACGTCTCCACCGGCGGCGGCGCGTCGCTGGAGTTCCTCGAGGGCAAGGAGCTCCCCGGCGTGGCGGCGCTGAGCGAGCGCGGGCAGTGAGCGCCCCGCTGAAGCCGGTGCTGGCCGGCAACTGGAAGATGAACCAGGGGCCCAGCGAGACGGCGCGCTTCTTCGAGGAGTTCCTGGCCGTCTGGCAGCCGAGGGACGACCGCACCGTGGTCTTCTTCCCCCCCGCCATCTCGTTCGCCGCCGCGCGCGAGGCGGTGCGCGGCCGCCCCGACGTGCTGCTGGGCGTGCAGAACGTGTACTGGGAGGCGCAGGGCGCGTTCACCGGCGAGCTGTCGGTGGGGATGGCGGCCGACGCGGGCGCGTCGCTGGTACTGGTGGGCCACAGCGAGCGCCGCTGGGTGTTCGGCGAGACGATCGAGGAGACGGGGCGGAAGGTGCGCGCCGTGCTCGACGCCGGGCTGGTGCCGGTGCTGTGCGTGGGCGAGACGATCGAGGAGCGCCGCGCCGGCCGCGAGCAGGCGGTGGTGCAGGGGCAGCTCGACCCGGTGCTGGACGCCGTGTCGATGGACGAAGCGCGGTCGCTGGTGGTGGCGTACGAGCCGGTGTGGGCGATCGGCACCGGCGTGAACGCGACGCCCGACGACGCGGGCGCCATGCACCGCTTCGCCCGGCGCTCGCTATCGGAGCGCTACGGCGGCGAGACGGGTGGCGGCATCCCCATCCTCTACGGCGGCAGCGTGAAGGCCGACAACGCCGCCGAGCTGCTGGCGGTGGGCGACGTGGACGGCGTGCTGGTGGGCGGCGCCAGCCTGGACCCGCACGGCTTCGCGAAGATCTGCGGCGCCGCGTGACGGCGCGTACCATGCGCCACGGGTTTCGTGATCCGCAGGATTGATGCGGGAAGGCTTCCGTTCCGCCGCCTCCCCGCATCATCTTTATGGTCCGACTCCGGTTCTCCGCCTCGCTTCCACCCGTTCCGCCACCCTGCCATGCCCACCGCAGAGCCCGCCGCGTCGACCGCGCTGCCCCCGATCGTCCGCGACGCGGCGCGGGGGGAGCTTCCCGCGTGGACGCAGGCCAAGCCGTCGCGCCGCGAGCACATGGCGCGCGTGGCCGCGCTGATGCGCGCCTGGGCCGAGGCGCTGGGGCTGCCGGCAAGCGAGGTGGCGCGCTGGACGGCGGCCGGCTACCTGCACGACGCCCTGCGCGACGCCAGCCCCGACGCGCTGCGCCCCGAGGTGCCCGAGGCCTTCCGCGAGCTCCCCGGCAAGCTGCTGCACGGCCCCGCCGCCGCCGAGCGCCTGAAGGGCCAGGTGGACGACGAGATCCTGGCCGCCGTGCGCTGCCACACCGTGGGCTCGCCCAAGTTCGGTCCGCTGGGGCGGGCGCTGTACCTGGCCGACTTCCTGGAGCCGGGCCGCGAGTTCTCGCCCGAGTGGACCGCCTCGCTGCGCGGCCGCATGCCCGGCGAGATGGACGCCGTGCTGCGCGAGGTGGTGGAGGCGCGCATCGGCTACGTGATGCGCAACGGCGCCACCGTGCACCCCGAAACCAGAGCGTTCCATGCCCAGGTCCAGTCCGAAGCCCCGCGCTAGCGCGTCGAAGCCCGCGCGTGGCAAGGGCGCGAAGGCCGGCGCGGGCGGACGGCTGCAGACGCTGGCGCTGTTCGTGACGCTGCTGGCCGTGGGCGCGCTGCTGGCGTCGCTGGGCTACGGGATCTGGCAGCACTTCCATCCCCCGGCCGCCGCGGGGCCTGTCGCGGCGGGTCCGTCGCGGGCCACGACGCCCCGTCGGCCCGTTGGTCGAGTGAACGTCGAGGTGCTGAACGCCACCAAGACGAATGGTCTCGCGCGAACCGCCACGGCTGTCTTGCGCGACGGTGGTTTCGACGTGGTGAGCACCGACAACGGTCCCGGCTTCAACCCCGATTCGTCGCTGGTGCTGGACCGGGTCGGCAACCTCGACCTCGCGCGACAGACCGCCGACGCGCTCGGCATCCCCCGCGTGGAGACCCGGCGCGACTCCACCCGCCTAGTCGACGTGACCGTGGTCTTGGGCAACGACTGGAAGGCGCCCGCGCTGCCGCGGTGAGGATCCGTCCCGCATCCAGGTGCACCGTAACCGAAAGACGAGGAGGATTAGGGGATGGCTGCCGATCCTCCTCGACTTGTGCGTACCCACTCGGCCCTTTGGGGATGATGATGATGCGGATTGAAATCCAATCTGAATCCCACTTCGCTGGATGACACACGGCTCGGCTGATCACGACCCGGTGCTCGCCCGCGTCCTTGCGTGGGCGGAGACGCAGGAGAGCGTGCGCGCGGTGGTCCTCACCAGCACGCGCGCGGTCGAGGGCGGGCGGGTGGACGAGCTTTCGGACTGGGACGTGATCCTGTACGTCACCGACCCCGCGACGCTCGTCGCGCCGTCGGAGTGGCTGGCGGCGGCGTATGGGCCGGTGCTGGTGCAGTGGAGCGACGAGATGGAGTGGCGCGGGTTCCGCCACCACATGCGGCTGGTGATGTACCGCGACGGCACCAGGATCGACTTCACCCTGGCGCCGGCGGACGAGCTTGCGGCGCTCGCCACGGCCGACCGGCTCCCCGACGCGCTGGACGTGGGCTACCGCGTGCTGCTGGACCGCGACGGGCGCACCGCCGCGCTGCCGCCGCCCACCTTCACCGCGCACGTGCCGGCCCCGCCCACGGCGGACGAGTTCCGCGCGGTGGTGGAGGAGTTCTGGTTCGAGAGCGGCTACGTGGCCAGGAACCTGCGCCGGGGCGAGCTGTTCCCCGCGCGCTACAGCCTGGATTCGGTGATGCGGCCCACGCTGCTGCGCATGCTGGAGTGGCGCGCCGAGACCGACCACGGCTGGTCGCTCCCCGTGGGTGCCCACGGCCGGCGGCTGCGCGGCGCGCTGGACGAGCGGACCTGGCGCGAGGTGGAGGCGACCTTCGCCGGGGCGGGGAGGGACGACGGCTGGAACGCGCTGTTCGCGATGCTCGCCCTCTTCCGCCGCCTCGCCGGGGAGGTGGCGGAGCGGCTGGACCTCACCTATCCACGCGAGCTGGACGACACGATGACGGACTACCTGCGGCGGGTGCGCGACACCGGCGCCGCCAGGGCAACGGGGCAGGGGGGATGATGGAGAGTGGATACGCGCCCGGCGACGATTTCGTGCTCTTCGCCGGCACCGCCAACCCCGCGCTGGCGCAGGCGGTCGCGCGGGAGCTTGGCGTGACGCTGGGCGAGTGCCGGATCGAGCACTTCCCCGACGGCGAGCTCTCCGTGCGCCTGCTCGAGTCGGTGCGGCGCCGGGAGGTGTACGTGCTGCAGCCCACCGCGCCCCCGGTGAACGACATGCTGGTGGAACTGCTGGCGTTCGCCGACGCCTGTCGGCGCTCGGCCGCGGCGCGGATCACCGCGGTGGTGCCGTACTTCGGCTACGCGCGGTCGGACCGGCGGCGCCGTCGCGAGCCCATCACCGCAAGCATGGTGGCGGCGCTGATGCAGGCCGTCGGGATCGACCATGTCCTTTCCGTCGATCTCCACACGCCGCAGATCGAGGGCTTCTTCCAGATCCCGGTGGATT